>CAUJKG010000323.1 GCA_963205465.1 Pseudomonadota bacterium
GGAAGTCGACCGCCCGCAAGCCATGCCGCAGATCGAGTTGCGCGACGATGAGAAAGGCGAACTCGAAGTCAGCGATCTCTCGGTCACGCTGCCTTCGGGCAAGCCGATTGCAGCGCTGGACCGCCTGGTCCTGCAGCCGGGGGATCGCACGCTGCTCTATGGTGCGTCGGGTGCCGGCAAGTCTTCGATCCAGCGTGCGCTGGCCGGTGTCTGGACACTCGGCAGCGGCAAGGTTTCGCTACCGCACGACAAGGTACTCGCGATGCCGCAACGCTTTTATTTCCCGCTTGGCTCGCTGAAGTCGGTCACCACCTATCCCACTCCCGAGCATGAGGTCGACGACGTCCATTTGCGCAAGGTGCTGGAGCAGGTCGGGCTCGGTTATCTTGCCGAGCGGCTTTCAGAAGAAGCCGAATGGGGCTCGATGCTCTCCGGCGGCGAGCAGCAGCGCGTCGCCTTCGCCCGTGCGATCCTGCGCGACCCGGCAATCCTGCTCCTCGACGACTCCACATCCAATCTCGACGGCGACGCCACGAAACAGATGTATCGGGCGCTCGACGAAAACCTGCCGCAAAGCATCGTCATCTCGCTATCGCGCACCGACGCGCTTTCGAGCCTGCACCAGAAAGCCGTCCGCTTGCCGCCCGCCGCGGCGCATGCAAGGTAGCCGGAAAATCAAGGGGGAATTGCCCATGGGCAAGATGAGCTACTACACCGACTTCTGGGGCATGAATTACGACATCTGCCCCTGCGACGTGCACGTCACCGACTATCTGGAAGCGCGGAACGTCAAGGACTCCAACATCTTCCACTTCGGCACCGGCACCCATCATCATGTCGGCATCCGCTGCCACGAGAACGGCTCTGGCAATCGCGTGCTTGGCATCACGGCGAGCGTCGAAGAGGCGGAAGCCTATGTGAAGCTCGCGATCGAGCGGCCGGAAGTCTCGAAAAGCTACAAAGCCTTCTTCGGCGACATCTACGTGCTCGAACCGAAGCTCTTGCCGAACTTCGACGCGGTCGCGCTCGTGCATCTTTGCGAATTCCGCGCACCCGCCATGGACGAATATGGCGGCTATACCGACCGGCAGCTGATCGATCTCTTCACTGAAAAGCTGAACCCCGGCGGTCATATGATCTTCTACACGAAGTCGATGGCCTGGGACCGCGCGCAGCCGGTGGTCGAAGCGTGGGCGAAAGATTCGGGCTTCGAGAAGACCGAAGAATTCAAGACGCTCGCGATCTATCGCAAGAACAAGTAACCGGTCTTACGCATGAAGGAATTTTTCTGCCGGGCCTATGGCGGCCCGGAGGTGCTGGGCTTGCGCGAAGTAGAACAGCCAGCGCCGAAAGCAGATGAAATTCTCGTCCGTATTGTTGCGACGACCGTCAATTCGGCGGACGTGCGCATGCGCGCCGCGCGCTTTCCGAAAGGAATGGGGCTGATCGGGAGACTGGCTCTTGGAGTTTCAAAACCGCGGCAACCCGTGCTCGGCACCGAACTCGCCGGCATCGTGACGGCAGCCGGCCGTGACGTTCGCCGCTTCAAGGTGGGTGATAAAGTATTCGCGTTTCCCGGCATCAAGCTCGGCTGTCATGCGGAATTTCGCATCCTGCATGAAAGGCAGCGGGTGTTTCCGAAGCCGGACAACCTCTCCTTCTCCGAAGCCGCCTCGATCTCGTTCGGCGGAACTACGGCGCTGCACTTCATCCGCAAGGCGGCCTTACATGCCGGCGAAAAGATTCTCGTAATCGGGGCATCCGGTGCTGTCGGCTCTGCCATGGTGCAGATTGCCAAGCATATCGGCGCGGAAGTGAGCGCCGTCACCAGTGCGGGCAACGCCGATCTGGTCAAATCGCTCGGCGCGGCAAAAGTGATCGACTATCGCCACGAGAATTTCGCGGACAATGGCGAGACCTATGACGTCATCGCCGAGACGACCGGAACGCATACGTTCCGCAATTGCAGAAACTCGCTGCGCAAAGGTGGCCGCTTCCTGGCGATTGCCGCGGGCGTGCCTGACATGCTCGCCATGATCTGGTCCTCCGCGCTGTACGGAAAGCAAGTGATCGCGGGACCGGCTGGCGAATCCGAAGCGCTGGTGCAGCAAGTCGGCGAATGGGCGCAAGCCGGCATCCTGAAGCCGGTGATCGACCGGCGCTATCCTTTCCGGCAACTTCCCGAAGCCCATGCCTATGTCGATACTGGCCGCAAGCGGGGCAGCGTCGTGATCGAGGTCGCGACCTGAAGGGCTTTACAAAAGCCGAAGAGTTCAGGACGCTCTCGGTCTATCGCAAGCCATAGGCCCACATGAGCGCCCGTCCCGGACAAGGCATCCTCACCACCTTCGCAATCTTCGCGCTGGCGGGGCCTTGGATCGGGGCGTTTCTGCTGTTCCTGCCGAACGCGATCAATGTGTTTCGCTGGATTGCAAACGACAGCACCTATTTCTGGCTGCTGCTCAACAGCGTTTGGTACGTCTATCCGTTCGGCGTGTGGCCGGGCTTGGTCGCGGGCGCCATCGTGGTCTGGCGCGACTATAGCGCGCGCGGCAGCACGATCCTGTTTGCCGCCGCAGCGGGCGCCATCGGCGGGGTGATCTGGATCGCGGCCTTCGAGCTTTTCGTGTTCAAACTCGGTACGAAATACCTGTTCACGGAGCTGAACCTGTGGCGCACCGCGATCTGCGCCGTCGCGGCAATGGCCTGCTGGCGGCTCAGCCGTGCGCCACAACCGGCAGCCGCCCTTGAAGACAGCGGCAATTCGCGGAATTGATCTCGCGCAAGGTTCTCCCCTAAGTGCCGGGCTAGCCTTTCCAAAACGCGAGTGCGCCATTTTGGATATTCCTGTTCGTACCGCAGCCGCCTCGCCGCTCGACGGCGCAGCGCTTCTTTCCGTGAACGAGGATAGTATCCATGCACTCGTCCACGGCTTCTACGATATGGTGCTGAAAGATTCGGTCATCGGTCCGATCTTCTCGCGCGAAATCGTGCCGGATCACTGGCCTGCGCATCTCGACAAGATGTGCGCGTTCTGGTCGTCCCTGCTCCTGAAGTCGAAGCGCTACCAGGGCAATCCGCTGCGGCCGCATCTGCGGATGAGCGAGCTTTCGGACGAGCATTTCCAGCGCTGGCTGTCGCTGTTTCGCGCCACCACACTGAAGGTCTTCGACCAGAAAGACGCGGATGCGGTCTATGAACTCGCCGCGCGGATCGCGCAGAGCTTCCGGCTCGCGGTCGCCTTCCATCGCGGCGAAGATACGACCAAACTGACGCCGCTCGCAGCCCGCGCTTAAGTGAAAGACCGCAAATGACGAATAAGTGGAAGCATGCCGCGCTCGCGCTTTACTGCGCCTGCTGGGCCGGAGTCGTGATCGGCGTTTCCTTCATCGCGACGGTGGCGAAGTTCTCGGCGCCAACGCTGACGCGGCCGGTGGCGCTCGATGTCGGCCGCCACACCTTCGCGGCACTCGCCCGCATCGAATGGGGACTGGCGGTCGTGCTGGTGCTAGCGATCGCCTATGCCGGAATGAACCGCTTTCGCGCGGTCGTGTTGTTCCTGATCGCGGCATTGCTGGCGGCGGAAACGCTCTGGCTTTATCCGCTCCTCAGCGCCCGCACCGAACTCGTGCTTGCCAACCAGCCGCTGCCACCCTCGTCGGTGCACATGCTCTCGGTCTCGGCGGAGTCGGCAAAGGTGCTTCTGCTTGCGCTCTTCGCGCTGGTCGAGAGCAAAGCCATCCGCGGCTGACAAAAAAACGTTCGGTTTGCGCTGCAGCAACGAATTCTTAGCAGCGGCATGAAACGAAGCCATGAAACATGGGTTCTGCTGTCATGCCTCAGCTTCGCGACGAAAGTTTCACCTGCTTCGTGCACGGCCACGGCGCGAGCTATTCGTCCGCGCCCAATCGGCAAATCAAACTTGGGGCCCGGCAGCGACTGGTGACGCCGGTCACGCGCATTCTCTCGAGCAAGCGCGCGGAGGCACAGCTTGCCTTCCAGCAGCGCGCCGGCAAAGCGCCGGAGAGCAGCGAGAAAACCGAGAGTCCAATTCAACTTCGTTGAATCAGACGCGTCGCTTATCTGTTTGATTGAGCGTGATCTTTTCCGAAAGTGGTACAGCAGGGTGGACTTGAACCACCGACCTCCGGTTCCACAGACCGGCGCTCTAACCAACTGAGCTACTGCTGCACGACAGGCCGCGAGCCCGCTGGGGGCCGCAACGCGGGCGGAAAGTCTTACAAACCGCCGCGTAATGCAAGGGTTTGCTCTCAAATCCCTGTTTCGTCATGCATGGCGGCCCGCGCCAGCTTGGGAGCGGTGCCGATAACGAAAAAGCCCGGACCTTTCGGCCGGGCTTCGTTGCTGAGTAGCTTTCCGCTCAGGCGGAAAACTTGAAGCTCTTGGTTACGCCGCTCTTGATCGGCTCCGAGGTGTCGGCGGCGATCTTCTGCGCCAGCGCCGAAAGCTCCTTGGTCTGGGCCGAGAGCGCTTCGAACTGGGCACGGAAATGCGCGGTCGAGACTTCGGCGGCTTCGGCAAGCGTTTTGGCGCCGAACATCGCAGTCGTGAAGTCGAAGGACGCGTTCACGTTGGCACGCAGCGCGTCGAGCGCCTTCATGTTGAACTCGGTCGCGCCCTTGGAGGCGGCGGTATAGGTGGTTTCGAGAAGATCGGTCGTCTCTTGGGCGGCCGCCTTCATCTTGTCGTAGCCTTCCTTGGCCTGCTTCACGCCCTTTTCGGCGAACTCACGGACCATTTCGGGCACTTCCGCTTTCGGCATTTCGAATTTCGGCATCTCGGTCATGGCTATGGTTTCCTGCCTGGACAAACTGGGCCGGAGGCTCGACGCCTCACAGCTCCTACCTTGAGGAAACGCACTACCACGGACTTTGTTGCGTCGCAACATAAATATTGCGACGCATCACAAAAGCCCGAAACCGGTTAACTGCGTGGCTTGGTCGCCTCGCGGGCCGCGGTCTGCATCTGCTCGCCCATGGTCTTGGTCTGGTCCGAGAGCTTCTGCATGGTTTCCTTCGCGAAATCGCTCTGGAGCTGCATGATCTCCTGCGGGTCGCGGGCGCGGACCAGCTTCTCCGCGAAAGCGAAGGCCGCAGCCACGTTCTCCTCGGCGAAACCGAAGGCCTGACGGCTGACATCGCGCGCGCCGGAGGTCACGGCATCCGTCTGCCCTTCGACCGCGCTCATCGCCTTGGTGGCCTGGTTCATGTAGTTGTCGAAGGCGGTTTTCGCCTGTTCGACGCTCTTTTCGGCGAAGGCCCGCATTTCGTGCGGCACGTCAAATCCCGGAACTTTTCCGAACATATTCATTCTCCCTGTTCCTCCTCCAGCCTCGATCCCGTTCTCATCACGCTACGCGCCGAAAGCGCCACACTCAACTGGTTTGCTGCAGGGACGCAGGATTAACCTTTCAGGACAAAGGTTTCGTGGCGCGTCCCGGCGGGAATAGCTTTCCGGGCGGCCCCAAATTATGAAGAAAGCGTAAATTCGGGCATGCGACTTGGACCGGCATAGAGGGTCCGGGCGTTTCCCGAACTCGCGTTGGAAAGTACATGCGTCCGTTTCCGGCCCTCGCCGTACTGCTTGCCGAGCCGAAACTCGCGGCCCTGATCCTCGATCCGGCGCCGGCGCTGGTGTTCGACCCGGAAGGCAATCTGCGTTTTGCCAACCGCTCGGCGCTCTCTGCCTATGGCGCGGCGACCCTTTCCGAGCTGATGGAAAAAAGCGCGTCGCTGTTCGGCGAGATGCCGGACACCGCGCGGGAATTTGCCGAGACGTTGCCGCTCAACGGACTCTATCGCCGCGAGGCGATCGCGCTCGCGAACGACACCGAGACCTTCCGCTGCGAGCGGATCGGCCTTGCGAATGGCGCCGAGGCCGTACTCTTCACCGGACTTGCGCGCGAGCGCTTCGACGGCAATGTCGGCAAGGCGTTCGGCGTGCTGTTCGACGGCGAGCGTGCGCCCTTTGCGCTGTTCGATCACGACGGCAATCCGCTGCATGCGAACAACCTCGCCAGCGCGATCATGGGACCGGCGGGAACGCTGACGCATCTTCACGCCTCCGCCGCTTCCGCGCTTTCGGATGCGAGGCTTAAAGGCGCTGCCGAAATTCCCTTCGGCGTTCTGAAAATCTTTCTGAAGAAGCTCTCGCTCGGCTCCCATAGCGTGCTGTTTGCCTCGTTCGGCCAGCCGGAGCGTGCCGCGGCGGAGCCTGCCGCCGAACCGCGTAGCGAAGAATTCAAAGCAGAGCCGAACAACGATGCCGCCGCCATGGGGAGCACTGCAACGGCAAACGACAATGTCGGCTGGGAAGTGCCGCCGTTACAGGCCGTAAGCGAGACGCCGGAGCAGACCGAAGACGAGCAACCTGACGACGAAGATGCAGAGCGCGATGCTACGCGCGAGGCGTTGACGG
Organism: Pseudomonadota bacterium; assembly: GCA_963205465.1. GTDB lineage: Bacteria > Pseudomonadota > Alphaproteobacteria > Rhizobiales > Xanthobacteraceae. The sequence goes on from CAUJKG010000323.1 coordinate 6,439, forward strand.
CCGAAAACACGATCGAGGCGTCTGCGCAGGAAACCGCAAAGACCGCAGCGACTGCAGAACCTTTGCCGGTGTTGCGCGAAGATCCTTCGCATGAGGCGGCAAAGACAGAAGCCGCCGTGGAAATCTCTCCTGCCGGCAACGCCAGCGAAGTGCAGCAACGCGAAGAAGTTCGGCAACACGAAGACATCAAGCAACCGGAGGCGGTGAAGGCCGCAGCCGAGGCGCAGGTCTATCCGGTGGTAACGGAGACAAGCGAACAGCTGCACGAAACCGCGAAGCAAGCCCCCGTGTCCGAAAAGGCCGAAGCAGCGCCGCTCGATCCGCGCGCCGCGGAACATGCGCCGGTTACGGCTGCTGCAACACCCATTCAACCCATCGTTTCGCAGACCAAACGCGCACCCTCGCGCTTCGTCTGGCAGGTCGATGCGGAAGGCCGCTTCACGAATATTTCCGGCGATCTCGCCGAAGGCGTCGGCGCGGCGCAAGCGGGTCGCGTCGGCGAAGACTGGGCCGCACTTGCCGCGCGCGCGGGCATCGCGAATACCGATGCCCTGCTTGCGGCGGTCAAACGCCGCGACACCTGGTCCGGCGTTTCGGTGCTGTGGCCGGTGGAAGGCACGGAGACCGCGCGCCCGGTCGATCTCGCCGCGCTCCCCGTGTTCGATCGCGATCGCAACTTCCTTGGCTATCGCGGCTTCGGCGTTTTCCGCGAAGCGATTCCCTTCATCGCGAAAGCAAAACCGGTAGCGCTCGCAAATGAAACAACCGTCCACGAACCGGCCGCACTCGCCGAAATCCCGGAAGTAATATCGCCGCCAGCGGAAGACGCGGGCCTGCCGTCGCACGCCGTTGCGGAAGATAGTGACACCGAAACCGCGCACGAAGAAACTTCCGTCCAAGAAACTTCCACTCATGAGGAAGTTTCGCTCGCGCGGAAAATCGAAGCGGAACACGTCACCCCGGCCGCTCTCCTCGAAGAGAAATTGAGCGAAGCAGCAGCAACAGACGAAACCGAAGAGACCGCGGCAAACGATGAGTTTCCGCTGCCGCACGAAATCACAGAAGAACACGGCGCGACCGCTCTCATCGAAGAAAAGCTGAGCGAAACCACCCTCGAAGACGAAGCCGAAGAGACTGCCGCGAACGACGAGTTTCCGCTCCCGCACGAGCCGGCTGAGTTCGAGGCGCTGCGCGCCGCGGCGCAAGCCGCGATGAACGGAACCATGGCTCCGAGCGAAGGCAGCGAAGACACGCCGCTCACCGAGCCGGAACCTGAAACGGAAACGGAAACTGCTTCCCTTGCCGCAATCGACGAGAGCGATGCCGCGCCGCGCGACGCACAAGATCGCGAAGCACAAGATCAAGAGACACAGGATCGCAAGGCGCTGACGCCGAAGGAACAAGTCGCCTTCCGCGAGATCGGCCGCGTGCTGCTGCAGGATACGCTCGAACACGAGCGCGCGGGCGTGTTGCGCGATCTCGATCGGGCGATGAACCCGCAAAGTCTCCGTGCCGAAAGCCAAACGGAAGCCGAGACGCAACCGCAATTGCCAGAGCACGAGACGCCGTCCGAACCCGCGCCCATGCTCGCCGCCACCCCCGATCTCACCGGGGTCAGCGAACGCGCCCTGATGGACCGCATTCCGCTCGGTATCGCGGTGCATCGCGACGAGAAACTGCTTTACGTGAACCGCGCGCTGCTCGACTGGGCCGGCTACGAAAATCTCGAAGCGCTGGAGCGCGCGGGTGGCCTGCACCGCGTGTTCTCGACCGCGCTTCCCGAAGACGCCGATCCGACCGTTTCGCGCGCGCTCGCCATGCGCGGCCCGAACGACGAACCGATCCCGGTCGAAACGCGCTTGTTCTCGACACCGTGGTACGGCAAGGCCGCACTGGTTTACGTGCTTCGCCGCGCCAATGCCGGCTTCGACGAAAAGCGCGAGAACATGGAGCGCTCGCTCCGCGCGGCGGAAGCGGCGACGCGCGACCAGCAAGCGATTTTGGATACCGCCACCGACGGCGTGCTGATCATCGACCGCGACGGCAAGATCCTCGGCATGAACAAGTCCGCGGAAGCGCTGTTCAGCTTCGACTTCGCGGAAGTGCAGGACGCCTCCTTCACCATGCTGTTCGCGCCGGAAAGCCACCGCGCAGCGGTCGATTATCTCGACAAGCTCGCCACGAACGGCGTCGCCAGCATCCTCAATGACGGCCGCGAAGTAGTAGGGCGCGAGCGGAACGGCGGCCTCATTCCGCTGTT
>CAUJKG010000324.1 GCA_963205465.1 Pseudomonadota bacterium
GCGATGATCCGCGGTCGGTGCATGGGTGTGGGTCCCCACCTGCAGCGAGACCCGCCCATCCAGGAGATAACCGAGCGCCTGCTTCTCGCTGGTCGCTTCGGCATGGAAATCGACGATGATGGCGTCGGCATGCTCGCGCAGCCGGCAGGCGTCTAACTCCCGCTCGATCGCGGCAAAGGGATCGTCGAGCGCTTCCATAAAGACGCGGCCCATCGCGTTGATGACGAGCACGCGCCTGCCGTCCTTGGCCTCGAGCATCGCCGCCCCGCGCCCCGGCGCGCCTTTCGGATAATTCAGCGGGCGAATGAGCTTCGGCGCGCGCTCGATGAAGACCAGCGCCTCGCGCTGATCCCAGGAATGATTGCCGAGCGTGATCGCATCGGCGCCGGCATCGATGACTTCGTTATAGATCGCTTCGGTGATGCCGAAGCCGCCGGCGGCATTTTCGCCGTTGATGCCGACGAAATCGAGTTTCCAGTCCTTGATGAGCGACGGCAGGAGATCGACGACAGCGACACGGCCCGAACGCCCGACAATGTCTCCAAGAAAAAGAATACGCATCCATCAAGTTCCGGCAGAAAAACGCACGCCTTCTTCGGTTATCACATAATCGAGCTTCTGGTCGTGCGGTTCGACAGGCACGGTCTCGACGCATTGTTCTTCGAACGCAAGACCTGCGGCGACAATCGGTTTCTTCGCGCGCAGCCGCGTGAGGCCGCCATCGTAATAGGCCTTGCCGTAGCCGATACGGTTGCCCGCGAGATCGAAAGCGAGCATCGGCACGAAGACGATATCCGGATCGACTTCTTTCGCTTCGGGCCCCGGCTCCGACAGGCCGAAGCCGACGCGCTGCAACTGCATGCCCGGCACCCAGGCGCGAAAGATCAACCTGCCGTCGGCAATCGCCGGCAGCGCGAGTTGCACGCCGCTTTCTTCCACCAGCCGCTTCATCAGCGGATAGGGATTGAGTTCGGCATTCATCGCAAACCAGCCGGACACGACCGCGCCTTCCGGCACGTCAAACGGCAGGCTCACTTGTCCGACCTTCTCGGACATCTGTTTGCGGAAGATCGGCGAAAGCGTATCGCGCTTTGCGATCATTTCTTTGCGCAAAGCGCGTTTTTGGTCGGCAATGGATATTGGCATCTCAAACTTCAAGTGCGGGCCGCAGTGACCGTCAGAGATTCGATCCCGGGAAACCTACGAAGTAGGTGGGCGCCATATGATTAGGTCCACGGACCAGATCAGGGACAGCTCCCGTTGGGATCGATAAGGCCCCGGGAATACTTCTCCGTCGCATCCCGCAGCACCGCAAGTGCAACCTAGGGAGAACGGCGTCCGCGCGCCAGTCTTGACTTTTAGCCGAGGGCCACGGTCCCGCTCGGACCGCCATTCAGGCTCTGGGCAAGCCGTTCGATGCGCTCGGCGGTATTTTCGAGGATTTCCGCAACCTGGCGCTCGGCTTCCTCGTTGCGCTCCACAACCTCACGCTCCGCTTCCACCTGGCGTTGCGCGACCCGCTCCCGCGCGTCCTTCAATGACTGGATTTCCTGATCGGCGAGCCGCAACCGCCGCTTCAGTTCCGTGAGTTCGTCGGCGACCATGATCGCCGCCATCACGGCAAGGCGCGTATCGCCGATTTCGCCGAACGACTCGCGAAGCTGCGAAATGCGCTGGTCGAGCTCACGGCCGAGGCGCGAAAGGTGATCCTCCTGCCCCGGGTCGCAGGCCATGCGATAGACGCGGCCATTGATGCTGACGGAAACCTCGGCCATCGCCCCTAGCGCTCCTGCGCCTGTAAAACTGCGCGGATGGTGTCGACCGCCTGATCGAGCCTTTGCGCGACTTCCCGGTTGGTCGCCTCCAGCGAGGAAATACTGGCCCGGGCATGGTCGAGTTCGCCTGCGAGGCGCGACCGGTCGGTACCGAAGGCCTGAACCTGCGCCTCCAGCTCGCCGCGCTGGCGGTCCTGCTCGCGGCGGCGATTCACCGCTGCCTCCAGGACGTCGAGCGCCGACGACAGGCGTTTGCCTGCTCGCTCCAACACCCCCGATTGATCCGTCATTTTCCGCATATCTCCGCCGCCGCTTGCGAAGCAGAAGCGGCAGTTAAGGGGGGCCTTTATCCCCACGTCAACCGCGCGTTGCGACTTTGACACAAGGGGTTGGGGTGCTATGGCAACGCCACATTTAAAACCCCCGGAACTTGGGTGAGAAAGCGCACATGAGCCGCGAAGAGCACGACCGTTTGGCGAATGCCATTCGCGCGCTCGCGATGGATGCCGTCGAGGCGGCGAAATCCGGCCACCCCGGCCTGCCGATGGGTGCCGCAGACATCGCGACCGTCCTCTATACGAAATTCCTGAAATTCGACCCCAAGGCCACCGACTGGCCGGACCGCGACCGCTTCGTGCTTTCCGCGGGCCACGGCTCGATGCTGCTCTATGCGCTGCTCTATCTTACCGGCCACGCCGACGTGACCATCGAGGAGATCAAGCGCTTCCGGCAGCTCGATTCCAAGACTCCGGGGCATCCTGAGAATTTCGTCACCCGCGGCATCGAGACCACCACCGGGCCGCTCGGACAGGGCCTCGCCAATGCCGTCGGCATGGCGCTCGCGGAGCGCCTGCTCAACGCCGAATTCGGCGACGACTTGGTCGATCACTTTACCTATGTGCTCGCCTCCGACGGCGACCTCATGGAAGGCATCAGCCAGGAAGCGCTGGCGCTTGCCGGGCATCTGAAGCTGAAAAAGCTGATCGTCCTGTTCGACGACAACGGCATCTCCATCGACGGCAAGATCTCGCTCTCCGATTCCACCGATCAGGTCGCCCGCTTCAAGGCCTCCGGCTGGAACGCGGTACGCATCGACGGCCACGATCCGGTTGCGATCGAGAACGCCATTGCCGACGCACGGAAGTCCGACCGTCCGACCCTGATCGCCTGCAAAACACATATCGGCTACGGCGCACCGACCAAGGTCGATACTTCCGGCGCGCATGGCTCGCCGCTCGGTGAAAAAGAAATCGAAGGCGCGCGCAAGAATCTGAACTGGTCGTCTGCACCGTTCGAAATCCCGGCGGATATTCTCGAAAGCTGGCGCAAGTCCGGTGCGCGCAGCGCCGAGACCCGCGCGGCCTGGAAGCAGCGGCTCGAAGAGTCATCGAAGAAGGACGAGTTCCAGCGCCGCCTGCACGGCAAGCTGCCGAACGCGCTCGGCGCGGCGATCGAAGCCCTGAAAGAAAAAACCGTCGCCGAGAAGCCGGAAATTGCGACGCGCAAGGCTTCCGAAAACACGCTGGAAGTGATTTGCGCCGTCGCGCCGGAAATGATCGGCGGCTCCGCCGACCTCACCGGCTCGAACAACACGCGCACCAAGGCGATGAAGTCGGTTTCCGCCGATAACTTCGCCGGTCACTTCATCCACTGGGGCATTCGTGAGCACGCCATGGCGGCTGCGATGAACGGCATGGCGCTGCATGGCGGCG
>CAUJKG010000325.1 GCA_963205465.1 Pseudomonadota bacterium
CGCACGCCGAGCTTGGCCATCTTCTTGTAGCGCTCTTCCATCTCGCGCACCGCCCACTTCAGCGCGACGACGGCCTTCTTCGGATCGGTGACGACCGGCGTGAGAAGATGCGGGATGCCGTCGTAAACCGAGAGTTCGAGCATCTTCGGATCGACCATGATGAGACGGCACTGATCCGGGCGCAGGCGATAGAGCAGCGACAGGATCATCGTGTTGATGCCGACCGACTTGCCCGAACCGGTGGTGCCGGCGATCAGAAGATGCGGCATGCGGGCGAGATCGACGATGACGGGCTCGCCGCCGATGGTCTTGCCGAGGCACAGCGGCAGCTTCGCGGTGCTGCCGGTTGCTTCCTTCGCGTTGAGCAGTTCGCGCAGATAAACCGTCTCGCGCTTGACGTTCGGCAATTCGATGCCGATGGCGTTGCGGCCGGAGACGACCGCGACACGCGCGGAAACCGCGCTCATGGAGCGTGCGATATCGTCCGCAAGGCCGATCACGCGCGAGGACTTGATGCCAGGTGCGGGCTCGAGCTCGTAAAGCGTCACGACCGGTCCGGGACTTGCCTTGACGATCTCGCCGCGCACGCCGAAGTCCTGCAATACGCCTTCCAGCGCGCGCGAATTGGTTTCAAGCTCGTCCTTGCTGAGCGTGAAGCGGTCCGAGGCCTTGGGTGCGGCGAGGACGGAGATCGGCGGCAGAACGAAGACACCCTTGCGGCCGGACGGCTTCGGCTCGGCGCGCTTGCGGGCGCGCGGCGCGGGCTCCTCTTCCTCCTCTTCTTCGTCTTCTTCCTCGGGCTCTTCCTCTTCGTACTCGTCCTCGGCCTGCGGCACGAGAGAGGGTGCACGCCGTCCGCTGCCGAGGTTCGGCTCCATGCGTTCGAACGAGCGGGCGGAAGAGGATTCCGTGCGTCCAACAGCCATCGCAAACAGGGCTGACGCCATCCGCATGATGCGCGCCTTCGCGCTCATCGCGGCGTGGACCAGCCATCCCAGCGAAATCGAGCCCCGATCGTTGTCCTCGTCCTCGTCTTCATCCTCGATCATCGGTGGACGTGACTGCTCGACAATCTTCTCCTTGGCGCCCGCGCCGCATGCGAAAGCGAAACTTCCGATCATGGCTGCGAACAGGATGATGCCGAGGACGATGCGATAGATCGTGCCGGGCGGGCCAAACACGACAGCGGGAAAGCGCACCAGCGCATCGCCGACAACGCCGCCAAGTCCGGTCGGCAGCGGCCATGCGCCGCTGCGCGGCAGGCAGCTTGCAAATCCGGCGGCGATCACCGCGCACAGAATCCAGCAGGCAACACGCAAGGCCTCTCGATCAAACAGACGATGCGTGACCAGCCGCCAGCCCCACACGGCGACCGGAAGAATGAGCATGATCGAGCCGAGGCCGAGAATCTGCATCAGCATATCCGCGCCGATTGCGCCGGGGCGGCCCATCAGGTTGCGGATAGCACCGGAGGTCGCGTGGCTGAGGCTTGGGTCTTGCACCGACCATGTCATCAGCGCAGCGGCGACCACGCAGGACAGCGCGATCACGCCGAGGCCGGTCAGTTCGCGCAGGCGGCGCGCGAGCATTTCGCGGATCGGATCGGAGATCTGGCCGACGATAGGGATGACGCGTTCGATCGCTGGCATGATGGACTAACCTTGCGGCTCGCTCAAAACCTCGACCATGCGATGCAGGGCCTCGGCGGTGGTTTCACTGTCTTGCACCATGGCGACACGGATATAACCGGCGCCGGGATTGCTGTTGTCGGATTGCGGACGCGCCAGATAGGTTCCGGGAATGACGCGCACGCCGCCGTCCTTGAAAAGTTTTACGGTGGCGGCTTCGTCGCCGCCATGCGCGGAGACGTCGAGCCAGATGCAGAAGCCACCGGCGGGGCGCTTGTAGCCGAAACGGTCGCCAAGGATCTGGTCGGCGAGATCGAATTTGATCCGGTAGAGCCGGCGATTCTCCTCGACATGCGCTTCATCGCTGTAGGCGGCGACAGCGACATGCTGCAGCGGCACCGGCACCTGAGGCGCCGCAACGTTGCGCAATTCATGAAAGCGCGCGAGAAACTTGGCGTCGCCGGCAACGAAGCCGACACGCATGCCCGGCAGGTTCGAGCGCTTCGAAAGCGACTGGAATGCGACCACGTTCGCGAAATCATTGCCGGCGGATGCGAGCATGCTGCCCGGGGCATCCTGTGTGTAGATTTCCGAATAGCATTCGTCGCTGAGCACGATGAAGCCGTAGCGGTCGGCGAGCTGTTTCACGCGATCGAAGTAAGCGCGCGAGGCGACAGCGCCCTGCGGATTGGCGGGCGAGGCGAGATAGAAGGCAACGGTGCGCTCGAGCGTTTCCGAACTCAGCGAATCGAGATTAGGCAGGAAACCGTTGTCGCGGGTGGTCGGCAAAAACACCACTTCGCATCCGGCGGCGCGCGCCCCCGCGGCATAGGCCGGATAGAACGGATTGGGCATCAGGATCACAGGCGCGCCCTCGCGCGGCGCGACATAGCGCGCGGCGGCGATGGCCGCGAAAAACAGGCCTTCGCGGCTGCCATTGAGCACCAGAACTTCGGTTTCCGGATCGACGGCCCGCGAAAGGCCGAACCGCCTTGTTGTCCAGGCGGCTGCGACCTGGCGGAACGGCTCGATCCCTTTGGCGATCGGGTAACGCCCGAAGTCATTGACATGCTTGGCTAAAACAGGGCCGACAAAGCCGGGCACGGGATGCTGCGGCTCCCCAAGCGACATATTGATCAGGGGCTTGCCGGGTTTGTAGGGGCTCAGGAGGTCGGCCAGCCGGGCAAAGGGCGAGCGTTCGCTGGCCGATGCGCCACCTTGGGCGCCGGCAGCGGCCGCCGGGCGGGAAGAAGCGGTTATGGCCATTCGAAAAACGCCAGCACTTTCGGTCCGTTGATCCCCTCGGGAAGGGCCCTGAGGAGCGCGCGGATTTGATCACATCACCATAGGTGGGGCGAGGTTAAGACGCGATTAACCATCGTGCCTCGGACGCATTTTCGCCGCTTCCGGGATGCCGCTTGCGATCTCGGGCGGAGGCAAGAAAAAGGGCTCCAGCTTGCGCTGGAGCCCTCCGACGGACGGGGCATTGCCGGGTTTGTGCCCCAACCGTTGTCCGTGTCGCGGCTTACATGTTGTAGGCGCGCTCCGTGTGGTCGGTGATGTCGAGACCTTCGCGCTCCGCATCGACCGAGACGCGCAGGCCGACGATCACGTCGACGACCTTGAACAGGATCGCCGAGCCGATGCCTGACAGCAGCAGCGTGGTGCCGACGCCCCAGAGCTGCGAGATCATCTGCGCAGCGAAGTCGTAGTCAGCGACCTTGCCCGTCACGTAATCCATGACGCCCGTGCCGCCGAGGGCAGGGTTGACCAGGATGCCGGTGCCGAGAGCGCCGACGATGCCGCCGACGCCGTGGACGCCGAACACGTCGAGCGAGTCATCGTAGCCAAGCGCGTTCTTCACGACGGTGCAGAAGAACAGGC
>CAUJKG010000326.1 GCA_963205465.1 Pseudomonadota bacterium
TCGGCGAGGTGGTGTTCTTTCGCAGCTTTCTCGCGCTCCTGCCGCTCCTGCTCATGCTGATCTGGCAGCGCGAACTGCGATCCGGGTTGCGGATGAAGTATCCTTCGCGGCATGTGACGCGTGCCTTCACCGGCCTCATCGCGATGGTGCTGGGTTTCCTCGGCCTGCAGCGTTTGCCGCTCGCGGATTCGACTGCGATCGGCTTCGTCATGCCGCTGTTCAACGTGGCGCTGGCCGCGATTTTTCTGGGCGAGGTCGTGCGCCTCTGGCGCTGGAGCGCGGTTTTCGTCGGCTTTGCCGGCGTGCTCATCATGCTCTCGCCGCATCTGAGCATGACCTCGTGGAGTTCGACCACGGCGTCGGGCGCGGTGTTGACGCTGTTCGGCGCCTTCTTCGCCTCGGCGGCGATGACACAGGTTCGCAGCATGACGAAGGTCGAGACCACGGCGTCGCTCGTGTTCTCGTTTCAGCTGATTGCGTCCATCGCAGCGCTCATAACCATTCCGTGGGGATGGGTGATGCCGTCGTGGCAGGATTTCTTCCTGCTCTGCGGCGTCGGGATTTTCGGCGGAATCGCGCAGATTCTGCTCACGTCTTCCTACCGCCATGCACCGGCTTCGGTGGTCGCGCCGTTTTCCTACACCTCGATGATCTGGGCGATGGTGCTCGGCTATCTCATGTTCAGCGAATTGCCGGGAGCGATCGTACTGATCGGTGCCGCAGTCGTGGTGGCGGCGGGGCTGTTCGTGATTTTCCGCGAGCGCGCGCTCGGTATCAATCGCCAGAAGGAAAAAGAGGCTTCGACGCCGCCGGCGGGGCCGCCGGTAGATTGATCAGCCGAACGCCTTGAAGGTGATAATGGTGCGGGTGTCCTGGATGCCGGGAATGATCTGCACCTTTTCGTTCACGAAGTGGCCGATATCGGTGCCTTCATCGACATAGAACTTCGCCAGGAGATCGAATTCTCCTGCGGTCGAATAGACCTCGGAGGCGATCTCGGCGTCCGCAAGCGCATTGGCGACATCATAGGATTTGCCAAGCTGGCACTTGATCTGGACAAAGAACGGAATCATGCGGCGCCTCCGGCGGTTCTTGAGGTTGAGAGGGGAGCAAAAAGCGCAGGGACTTGCAAGCGCCTGGAGCGTTTTCGAGCGAAGTGGAAACCGGTTCGCGTGAAGAAAACGCGATAAAACTAGAAGCTAGAGCCCCGTTCTGATTTCACCAGAACGGGGCTCTAGGTCTTGAAGCGGCTGGTTCCGTCCCATAGTTTCACCAACAACAAGAAAAACGGGGCAGGACAGGAATGATTTCCATTGCGGTAACGATCGCCGGATCGGACTCAGGCGGCGGCGCCGGTATTCAGGCCGATCTGAAGACCTTTTCGGCGCTCGGCGTCTACGGCGCGTCGGTAATTGCGGCATTGACCGCACAGAATACCCAGGGCGTCACCGGCATCCATGACGTGCCGGCGGAATTTATCACCGCGCAGATCGATGCGGTCTATTCGGATCTCAAAGTGCGGGCGACCAAGATCGGCATGCTTTCGCAGCCGTCGGCGATCCAGGCGGTTGCCGCCGGATTGAAGAAATATCGCGCCAGGAATGTCGTGCTCGACCCGGTGATGGTCGCGGCCTCGGGTGATCGCCTGCTCGTTCCCGAAGCGATCGAGACGATCAAGCGCGAACTGTTTCCGGTTGCCGATCTGATCACGCCGAATCTTGCGGAAGCCGCGGCGCTGCTCGGCCAGCCGGTCGCGAAACACGAAAACGAAATGGCTTCGCAAGGCGAGGCGCTGCTTGCGCTCGGCGCGAAAGCGGTGCTCGTGAAAGGCGGACATGCGGAGACCCGCTATGCGGTCGATGTGCTGATCGAGCCTTCCGGAATCCGGCGTTTCACCGCGGAGCGGATCGAGACGAAGAACAATCACGGCACCGGTTGCACGTTGTCTTCGGCGATTGCCGCGAATCTCGCGAAGGGACTCGTGCTGCACGACGCGCTCGCCGCGGCCAAGGGCTATATCACCGACGCGCTCAAAGCCGGCATCGATCTCGGCATCGGCAGCGGCAGAGGACCGGTGCATCATTTCCATGGCCTGTGGAGAAACCGCTGACGCAGCCGCTGGCTAAAACGTCATGGTGCTGCGGAGGCCGAACAAAGCCCCATTCCGGATTGGCTGCGCAGTCGCGTTCCGGTTGGGGATGTGCCCGCCGGGATGCACGATGTATTGGACCAGCGGCTGCAGCGTCCAACCCGTCCGCATCTGAATCTGATAGTTGAATTCGAACGTCAGTTCATAGTTGCGAACCGGGTGTTCGATTCCGGAAAAGAGAACGGTGTCGCGATCCAGCGCCCGCAGCTGGTTGGAGACTTTCGCGTAGATGAATCCCATGCTGAACTTGTCGGCGGGGCGGGACGCGGAAAGTCCGGAGAAGACCAGGCCGCCGTCCATATAGAAGCTGATGACGCTGCGATCCGAGGGGCTTGCGGAGATGCGGCCGAAGAAGCCGATGCCGCTGTCGGGGCCGCCGCCCTCGGGGCGATAGAGTTGTTGATCGATGACGCCGTAGATTCCGTTTGTTCCCCGAAACTGACGCGCCAGTCCACTGCTCAAAGGATTGGCCCGCGAAAGTCCCAAGGTATCGAAGCGCGGATCGTCGAACTTTCCGAAGTGATGCCATGCGCCGAGACGCACAATGCCGGCAAGCCCGCGGTCGCCCTTCGCGTGATTATAGCGATGCTGAATTTCGCCGATCGCCAAAGGCGGGTCGTTGACGCGGAAATTGGTGCCGGTGCGGTTGACGCTGCCTTCCGGCCCCGGATTGCCGTTGAACACGGCAAACAGCATCGACCATTGCGGCGTCGGATCGAATTTGAAGCGCACGCCCGGCGTGGCGAGGGGATAAGCCGGTCCGCCCGCGGGAAGATTCAGGCTCGTGATCGTCGGCCAGTCGCTGCTGATGAGCGGAAGGCTGTAATCGCTGAAGAAAAACTCTTCGTCGGCGGCAAGCTGGCCGAAGCGGACGCTGAAACGGTTGTCGAAGAATTTTCTTTCCAGCCATAGTTCGGACAGCCGGGTTGAGGGCAAGGCCTCGATATTGCTGATCGTCACCATGCCGTGGAAATGATCGTCGCGCATGCCTCCGGTGCGGTGGATCTGAAACACATTGCCGTAAAAGGTCAGACCCTCCCATCCGAAGAGCTTGTCCAGGTCCGCGGAAACGGATGCGTTGAGCTTGCCGGCATAGATGGCACCGCGCCGCACGCCGCCGGAAACATTGCCGAGCACTTCACTCGTATAGACCAGCGAGAAGGAGAGGCCGCGCTCCTGCAGTGCCGCCCGCGCTTTCGCAAGCCTGTCATCCTCCGCCGTTAGGGTCTCCGCCGATGCCGGTCCGGCTGCCATGCCTGCCAGAAGCAGGGCCAGGATCGCGGCTCTGGCTTTTTCTGCCCCTCGAGGGGGCGAGCCTCGGACCGGACAAGGGCGGTCGCACCGCGAGAAGAAGACTTTCACCAGATACTCGGCTAGCTGCAATTGATAACTATTCGCATCAAGAGTGTCTGTAGCCTAGCTGCGAATGGTTCGCAACTACTGCTTGCGCTTTTTTTGGAGCCGGGCCCGTGAGTGAGCGCGGCTAAAGCTCGTCGCGACCGGGCTGGCCCGGCCAGTTCGATTTCTTTGGCGCTCGGGTACTCGAGGATTTTTCGTCAGACTTTCAGGATCAGGCGCGACGGGTATTTTACCCCTGTCCTGCGGCTGGGTGACGAGAGTTGGCGCTAGTCCTCGGCGGCGGCAGACGCGGCCGGAACAGGCCGGCCCCACCATCCGCCACCCAGCGCCTGGTAGAGCGCCACGACATTCGTCAGCCGGGAAGCCTGTGCATCGATCAACGCGAGGCTGGCCTGCAGGTAGGCTTGCTGCGCCGAAATCAGGATCGGCGTGTTGACCTGGCCCTGTTCGATCTGGCGGCGTGCGAGCGTCACGCTGCGCGACGCAGCCTGCTGTGCGGTCGTCGCCGCCTGAATTTCGCGGACGTCGGATTGGAGCGCCTGCAACACATCGGCGACGTTCTGGAATGCAGCGAGCACGGCGCCGCGATATTGGGCGAGCGCTTGTTGGGTCAGGGCTTCGGCGGCCCGCTGCTTGTTCTCCAGCGTGCCGGCATCGAACACGGTTTGCGCCACGCTGGCGCCCACCATCCACGCAGTGCCGGCCGGTGAGAACAGTTGCGAGACGCGCGTTGCCGCCGTGCCGGCATTTGCCGTCAGCGCGATCTGCGGCAGACGATTGGCGATCGCAACACCGATCTGCGCGTTCGCCGCGCGGAGATTGGCTTCGGCGGCAAGAACATCTGGACGCTGCCGGACGAGATCGGCCGAAAGGCTCAAGGGAATGTTGCGCGGCAAGGTGAAGGAAGCGAGGCGGAAACGCGCGGCTTGGGCCTGCGCGGGAAATCTGCCGGTCAGAAAAGCGATCAGGTTACGCTGTTGTGCGAGTTTCTTTTCCAGCGCTGGCAGGAGCAGCCGTGCCTGCGCGAGCGCGGTTTCCTGCGACAGCACGTCGGGCATAGCGATCTGGCCGTGGTCGCTCTGTTTGCGAAGGATCGCGAGCAGCTCGGTTTGCAGATTGATGATCCTGCGGGTCGCCGCGATCTGGTCGTTGAGGCGACCTTCCTCGATGGCGGCGAGCGCGATGCTCGACACCAGCGTGAGATAGACCGCCTGCCGCCGGAATTTCTCGAGCTCCGCCAGTGCATCGGCCGATTCAATCTGCCGCCGCGCGCCGCCCCAGACATCGGCGACGTAGGTCACCGTCACCTGCATCGTATGCAGGTTGAAAATGTTCGCGCCGGATTCGAGCGGCGAGGATTGCTCGAGCGGCACCCGCTGCCGCGTCGGCGTATAGCCTGCGCCGAATACCGGAAACAGCGCGCCGCGTTGCGCGCGGGCATTCGCTTCCGCCGCGCGCAGTGCTGCCTCGGCCGCTTCCAGATCCGCGTTATGCGCGATGCCTTCTTCGACCAGACCATTCAGTGCGGGAGAGCGAAGCAGTTCCCACCATTGCGGCGGCACTTCTGCGCCACGGACCACGACATGTCCCGGCACGACATCGCCGCCCAGACGCCGCGGCAAATAGGTCTGCTGCTCGGGTGCGGGCGGGGTCTCGAAATCGGGGCCGACCGCGCATCCAGCGAGGGCAACGGAAAGCATGAAAGGGATCAGGCGAGTTGCGTGATTGATCATCCTGCCTTCCTTCACTCCGCAGGATGAAGCGATGTCGCGTGGCCGGGAGCCTGTTGCTTCCGCCGCGAGCAGAGCGAAATCAGCGCCGGCAGCGCGATCAGGATCACCAGCGGCGCGAGCATCATGCCGCCGACTACCACCACCGCCAGCGGCTTCTGCACCTGAGAGCCGATTCCCGTGGAAACGGCTGCGGGGAGCAGGCCGACGCCGGCGATCACGCAGGTCATCACCACCGGGCGCATCTGGCTTTCGCCGGCGCGCAAGGCCGCGGTTATGCGATCCAGCCCTTCGTCGATGAAGAGGTTGTACTGCGACAGGAAAATGATTCCGTTCATGACCGAGATGCCGAACAATACGACGAAGCCGATGGCGGCCGAGACGCTGAATGGAATCTGCGTAATCAGCAATGCAAAAATTCCTCCAATGACCGCAAGCGGAATTACGCTCATGGTCAGGAGTGTGTCGATCGCGGAAGAGAAATTGATCCACAACAGGAATGCGATGACGAGCAGGCTCAGCGGCACCACGATCTGCAGCCGGGCGAGGGCATCGCGGAAGTTCTGGAACTCGCCCACCCACTCCAGGCGGGTGCCGGCGGGGAGGCGAACGCCTTCCGCGATTTTCTGCTGTGCTTCCTGAATCGTGCTGCCGAGATCGCGGTTGCGGACGCTGAACTTGATCGGCAGATACCACTGTTGCTGTTCGCGATAGATATAGAACGGCCCCGAAACCAGCTTGATGCGGGCAATCGAACTCAGCGGAATCTGCGCGATACCGCTCGGCCCCTGCACCGCGATGGTGATGTTGCCGATTGCTTCTGCGCTTTTGCGGAATTGCGGCGCGAGCCGCACGACGATGGGAAAGCGGCGTTCGCTATCGGGCTCGTAAATTTCGCCGGCGGATTCGCCGCCGATGGCGACGCGAATGGCCGCGTTCACATCTCCGGTCGACAGGCCGTGACGGGCGGCCATCGCGCGGTCGATTTCGATCTGGATGGTCGGCTGGCCGAGCGAGGTGAAGATCGCAAGATCGGCAATGCCCGGCACACCTTCCAGCACGGCCTTGATGCGGTTCGCCGTCTCCGAGAGTGAGTTGAGGTCGTTGCCGAAAATCTTGATCGAGTTCTCGCCTTTGACGCCGGAAACCTGCTCGGCGACGTTGTCCTGCAGATACTGCGAGAAGTTGAACTCGATGCCGGGAAATTCCTTTTCCAGTTTTGCCTGGATTTCCGCAGTGAGGCGGTCCTTGTCGTAGCCTTTGCGCCACTTTTCGGCGGGCTTCAGCGGTACGAACAGTTCGACATTGAAGAATCCGGCGGCATCGGTGCCGTCGTCCGGGCGGCCGTGTTGCGAGACGACGGAATCGGTTTCCGGGAAACTGCGGATCACGCGCCGCATCCGGTTCGCGTATTGGTTTCCTTCTTCCAGCGAGATCGTCGCCGGCATCGTCGCCCGGATCCAGAGATTGCCTTCTTCGAGCTTCGGTAAAAATTCGACGCCGAGGAGGCGCAACGAGAACACCGCAAGCAGCACGAGCGCCGCGGTGGCCGCGAGCGTTTCCCTGCGCCGCGCCATGGTGAAATGGAGCACCGGGCGATAGAGCCGGTTCAGCATGCGGACGAGCCAGGTTTCGGTTTCGCGGACATGCTCCGGCAGGAGGAGCGCGCTCAGGGCCGGCGTGATCGTGAAGGTCGCGAGCAGGCCGCCGGCGAGCGCATAGGCGTAGGTTTTCGCCATGGGGCCGAAGATGTGGCCCTCGACGCCGCTCATCGTGAAGAGCGGGAGGAAGCCTGCGACGATGATGGCGGTCGCAAACAGGATCGAGCGGCTCACTTCGCTGCCGGCGGTGAAGATCGCCAGATGTTTTCCCTGCAGGCCATAGGCGCCGGCAACGCCGTGGCGGGCATGGGCGAGCTCGCGGTATATTCGTTCGACCATGATGACGGTCGCGTCCACGATCAGGCCGAAATCGATCGCGCCGATCGACAGAAGATTGGCCGACTCACCGCGCGCCACCATGATCCCCACGGCGAAGAACAGCGCGAAAGGAATGGTCGCCGAGACGATACAGGCGCTGCGCAGATCGCCGAGGAATGCCCACTGCAAAATGAAAATCAGCACGATGCCGAAAACCATGTTGTGGAGCACGGTATGCGTCGTGGTGTTGATGAGTTCCTGACGATCGTAGATGCGTTCGATCTGCACGCCTTCCGGGAGGATGCCGGAGGTATTGAGGCGCGCGACTTCTTCCTTGACGCGGGTGATCGTCGGCGTGCTTTGCTCGCCGCGCCGCATGAGCACGATGCCCTGCACGATGTCGTCGTCGTTATCCTTGCCGGCGATGCCGAGACGCGGCTGGTGGCTGACGATCACGTTGCCGATGTCGCGCACCAGCACCGGATTGCCGTTCACCTGCGCGAGCATGGTGTTCTGCAGATCCTCGATTGACCGGATCAGACCGACGCCGCGGATCACCGCCGACTGCGTGCCGAGATTGATGGTATTGCCGCCGACGTTGATGTTGTTGTTGTTGATCGACTGCAGAAGTTGCGGCAGCGTGATGTTGTGCGCGACGAGCCGGTTCAGATCGACCTGCAGTTCGAAGGTTTTCGTCTTGCCGCCCCAGCCCACGACATCGACGACGCCCGGCACCGCGCGGAAGCGCCGTTGCAGCACCCAGTCCTGCAGAGTTTTGAGGTCGCGCGTGTCGTAGCCGGGCGGGCCGGCCAGCTTATAGCGATAGATTTCGCCGATGGGGCTCATCGGGCTGATCTGCGGCTGCACCTTGTCGGGAAGTCCGGAGATTTGCGAAAGCCGGTTCAGTACCTGCTGCAACGCCTGCTCGTAGGTGAAGGCGTAAGTGAACTGCAGCTTGATGTCGGAGAGGCCGTAGAGGGAGATCGCGCGCATCACGCGCAGATTGGGCAGACCCGCGACCTGGGTCTCGATCGGAATCGTGACGTAGCGTTCGATCTCCTCGGCCGAGAGTCCGGGGCTCTGCGTGATGATGTTCACCATCGGCGGCACCGGATCCGGATAGGCTTCGATGTTCAGCGTGCGGAATGCCGCAGTGCCGCCGACCATCATGACGATGAGCGCGATCACCATCAGCAGCCGGTGCTGTACTGCGCTGGCGATAAGGGCTTTCATGATCGTGCTTGCCGGGTGCAGGCGTCAGTTTGCAGCAGCGAGCCGGTCGAGAAACAGGCTGCCACGCGTCACGACCTGCTCGCCGGGATTGATGCCTTCGAGAACCTGTATGAAACGGCCATTGGAGCGGCCAAGCCTGAGCTTTCGGCGTTCGATCGACTGACCGTCGGTCGAAATCCAGGCGACGGCGTTGCTGCCTTCGTAGACGACGGACTCGACCGGAATGGCGGGCGAGGGCTGGCTCGAGTCTGCCACGACCGTCACGCTTGCGAACATTTCCGGCTTGAGCAGTTCTTCGCTGTTGTCGAGCGAGGCGCGCACCACAAGCCGCCGTGTATTCGGGTCGATTGCGGTCGCCACATAATTGATCGTGGTTTCGAACATGCGCCCCGGATGCGAGAGCAGCGCGAAGTGCAAGGTCTGGCCGCGCTTCACTTTGGCGGCGTCGATCTCGCGGATATAGGCAACCAGCCAGACCTTTGACGTGTCGCTGATGACGAATACCGGCTGGCCGTCGTTGGCGCCGGCGTTGACATATTGTCCAGGGCCGACGCCGCGCTGAATGATGGTGCCGGCAATCGGCGAGCGCACCGGTGCGGCGGGCGTGATGACACCGGTTTGCTCGAAGGAGTCGATCTCCGCCTCGGTCTTGCCCAGCAAACGCAGCCGGTTTCGTGTCGCTTGCAGCGCAATCCGCGCGGAGCGCTGGTCGTTCAGCGCCGCGGTGAGATTGGCCTGGGCTTCCTGCAGATCTTTCAGCGGCATGGCCCGGTCTTTGACCAGCGCTTCGAGGCGGCGCTCCGCCATCTGGTGGAGGCCGACCTGTGCATTGGCTTTATTGAGTGCGGTAAGGGCGCCGATGAAATCCTTCTGCGTTTCGACCGAATCCGCCGCTTCGACGATGAACAGCGGCTGGTCCTGCTCGACGTGATCGCCGGGACCGACGAGGAGTTTCGTCACCCGGCCGGCAAAAGGCGAGAAAATGCGCGTCGCGCGATCCTCGTCGACCGTGATTTTTCCTTCGGTAGGGAACTCGGTGGCGAAAACCGCCGTGCCGACCTGTTGCAGCGCCAGCGCGTTCCATTGTTCGGGGGTCGGGCGGAATTTGCCGCTTGCGTCGTTGGTCTTCGGCGCCGCGTTAGCGATGTGGTCGCCGACGCCCGGTTTGGAGACCAGAAAGATCGCGGCAAGCGCCACCATGCAGAGGCCGGCAAAAACCACGACAACGCCGCGGAGCCAGGGTCGTAAGCGAGAAAAAACTCGCAGGGGAGCGCGCATTATCGGTTTCTTTCCGGGCCGGCAAATTCGGCCAGCAAATGAGCAAGCCGGCCAAACCCGCCGAGGTCTTCCTCCGCACCGGCTGGCAATGCCCCATTGCAAGGTCGGAAGACATCCGCTTTGCAGCCGGACTCAGGCTTTCAGATAGCGGGAGTTCGCTTACAGCAACCTTACAAGGATTAAATGCCGCAACCGGCAGGCTTTCCGGCGGTTTTCAGGGGCCTGGCCGCGGCCTTTCGTTCGCTTTTCGCGGTTGCGGATATAGAGTGCGGGCCGATGCGTTTGCTGATCGTGGAAGATAGCGAGGAGTTGTCGGAGCTGCTCGCCAAGGGGCTGCAGAAGGCGGGGTACGATTCCGACGTCCTGCAGACTCTCGCGGACGCCCGGATTGCCATTGCCGGCGCTCGCTATGCGGCGGTGATCCTCGATCTGGGGCTGCCGGATGGCGACGGTCTGACGCTGTTGCGGGAGTTGCGGCAGCGTAAGGATCCGGTACCCATTCTCGTGTTGACCGCGCGCAGCGGCATCGGCGATCGGGTCGGCGGCTTGCGTGCGGGGGCGGACGATTATCTGGTCAAGCCCTTTGCTTTCGACGAACTGATCGCGCGGCTGGAGGCGCTCTTGCGCCGGCCGGGACAGATGCTGGGCCGCTCGCTCGGCCTCGCCAACCTGACCTTCGATACCGAAAGCCGCGAAGTCTTCATCGACGGCAAGCCGCAGACGCTTTCGGCACGAGAGATTGCTGTGCTCGAGCTCTTGTTGCGGCGCGTGAACAGCGTGGTTTCCAAGAAGCTGGTCGAGGATCAAATCTTCGGGCTGGGCGGCGATCTCGCCTCCAACGCGATCGAAGTGTACATTCACCGGCTCCGCAAACAGCTTTCCGAACGCGGCGCGAAGGTCGTGATCCGCACCGTTCGCGGGGTCGGTTATCTCATCTCCGAAGAGAAGTAGGCATCATGTTTCGCTTCAACTCCATGATGTCGCGCGTCATCTTCCTGCACGTGCTTGCGATCGTGGTGGCGGCGATCGTCATGCCGCTCGTGCTCTACTGGCAGCTCTCGGCTGCGGTCGAGCGGCTGCAGCGCCAGGCGATGCTCGATCAGGCCGAAACGCTCGCGAATTCGCTTAGCGTCAACGCCGACGGCACGCTCGCACTGAATTTGGGTGCTGCACTGCGGCACCAGTACTCGCAGCAATATGGCCGCTACTTCTATGTCGTCATGGACGAAGCCGGGTCAGTGCTGTTCTCTTCGCGCCATGGCGACATGCAGCTGTTCCGGGTGCCCGACAGTTCGACGGCCGGCAAGCTGACGAAATCGCGCTCTGACGGCGGCGCCGTTTCCGGCATCAGCATCCGCAAGCAAGTCGGCAAGCAGCGGGTATGGATACAGGTCGCCGAGGACCTCGCGCATCGCGACGTGCTGATCGACGATGTGATTACGAATTTTATCCCGCATGTCGCGTGGCTCACGCTGCCGGTGCTGATTTTGCTGCTTGCGTCCGACATCGGGATTTTCCGGCTGGTGATGCGGCCGGTGCTGCTCGCCTCCAACGAGGCGGCGCATATCACGCCGGACCGCATCAATGCGCGGCTGCCGGTCGCGGGCATTCCCGGCGAAATCATGCCCTTGGTCATCGCCGTCAATCAGGCGTTCGACCGGCTCGAGGAAGGGTATCGCAAGCAGAAGGAATTCACCGCCGATGCCGCGCACGAGTTGCGCACGCCGCTCGCGGTGCTGCGCACGCGCATCGAGCTGCTCCCGGATCAGCCGGGAATTGCCGCGCTCCGGCACGACGTCGAGATGGTGAGCCGGGTCATCGGGCAGTTGCTGGATGCCAACGAGCTTGAAACGCTGGTTATCGGGGAGTCCGATGCGGCTGACTTGCAACTGATCTCGACGGAAGTCGCGCAGATGATCGCGCCGCTCGCGCTATCCAGCAACAAGAATATAGAGCTTACGGGAACGCGCGATCCGGTGATGGTCAGGGGCAATGCCGAGATGATCCATCGCGCGGTGCGCAACCTCGTCGAGAATGCACTGCGGCACACGCGGCCGGACACGAGCGTGGAAATCTCGGTCGAGGCCGGTGGTAAAGTGAGCATTCTCGATGATGGCGAAGGCGTGCCCGCCGCGACGCGCGATACGATCTTCAAGCGTTATTGGCGGCGCGACCGCGAGACGGGAAATGGCGCGGGGCTCGGTCTTTCCATCGTGAAGAAAATTGTCGCCGTGCACGGCGGCACCATCGCGGTAGAAAACAGACCGACAGGTGGTGCTGTTTTTTCAATGACTTTTCCGCTCGCGCGGCCGCGGTAATGCGACTGCCCGGGTAGAGCATGATCCCGAAAAGTGTGAAGTGGTTTTCGGAAAAGATCATGCTCAAACAATGGGCTAAACCCGGGCAGCCGGAAACGCTTGCTTACTTCTTGAAGGCGACGACTTTCTGCTTCTGATCGCCGAGGCCTTCGATGCCGAGTGCCATCACGTCGCCGGCTTTCAGGAAGACCGGCGGCTTCATGCCGATGCCGACGCCCGGCGGCGTGCCGGTGGTGATGACGTCGCCCGGTTCGAGCACCATGAATTTCGAGACATAGGCGACGATATAGGCGCAGGAGAAGATCATGGTTTTGGTCGAGCCGGTCTGCATGCGCTTACCGTTGACGTCGAGATACATCGCGAGATTCTGCGGGTTCTTGATTTCGTCGGTGGTCACGAGCCAGGGACCGAGCGGTCCGAAGGTCTCCGCGCATTTGCCCTTCATCCATTGCCCGGTGCCTTCGAGCTGAAAGGCACGCTCGGAAACGTCGTTGCAGACGGCATAACCGGCGACGTGCTTCAACGCGTCCTTTTCCTCGACGTAGCGGGCGCGCTTGCCGATCACGATGGCGATCTCGACTTCCCAGTCGAGCTTGGTCGAATCTTTCGGGACCATGACGTTGTCGTTCGGTCCGACGATGCAGTTCGGCGCCTTGGAAAAGATGATCGGTTCTTTCGGAATCGGCATGCCGGCTTCAGCGGCGTGATCGGCGTAATTCAGGCCGATGGCGGGGAAGTTGCGTACCTTGCCGACCGGAGAGCCTAAGCGCGGTTTGCCTGGCACGAGCGGTAGCTTTTCGATTTTGGCCTTCTTGATCTTCGCGATCGCGCCGGCTGCGAGCGTTTCCGGCGTGATGTCCGGGACGATCTTTGCAAGGCTGCGCAGCTTGCCGTTCTTGTCGATGATGCCGGGCTTCTCTTTGCCAGCCGGGCCGTAACGTACGAGTTTCATGATGCCTCCCATTCAAATCCGCGGCGGACTATGCTGACCGCCTGTATGAAAGACAAGGGAGCGTGTCGGCGCGACGCCCGGCAGAGAGGCATGGGCCCCATGCGCTCAGTCGCCCGCCGGCGAAATGCGGAATTCGAGGACGTCCTGCTTTTCGCGCAACGCGACCGCCAGGCGTTCGAGTGCGTTCTTCTGCGTGGTCTGGATGGTCATGCGGTATTCGAACGTGGTGCCGCCATCCTCCATGCGATAATTGATGTTGGCGACCGAGAAGCCGTGGTCCTTCATCATCTCGCGCACTTTGTCTTCCGGCATGGTGCGCTCGCGGTGGAAGCGCAGGATGAAATGCGCGTAAGACTGGGTCGGCATCCAGCTTTCGATCCAGCGAAACACCTGCAGGGTGCCGAGCACCGCTACCGTGCCGAGCACGGCGGGCAGGAAAAAGCCGACGCCATAGAGGATGCCGAGTGCGGCGGTGGTCCAGATCGACGCG
The DNA here is from genome assembly GCA_963205465.1 of Pseudomonadota bacterium. Taxonomy (GTDB): domain Bacteria; phylum Pseudomonadota; class Alphaproteobacteria; order Rhizobiales; family Xanthobacteraceae. The sequence goes on from CAUJKG010000326.1 coordinate 13,429, forward strand.
GCCGTGGTCAGGCCGCGCACGGAGAGGCCTTCCTTGAAGATCACGCCGGCGCCGAGAAAGCCGATGCCGGTCATGATGCCCTGCGCCATGCGCTGCGGATCGAGAATGGTATTGACGCCGGCGCCCTTCACGTCCGCGGGCAGCCAGTCCTGCGGGTAGGCGGTGATCAGCATCAGGAGGGCTGACGCGAGCGAAACCAGCGCATGGGTGCGAAAGCCGGCGGGCCGTCCGCGATAGCTGCGTTCGAGCCCGATCAGGCTGCCCGCGACCCAGGCGGCGCCGAGATGTCCGAGGATTTCCAGCGTGTGCGGGGTGAGTGTCAAAGGCAGGCCTCGTCGAATTCCTGTGAGCCAGCTAAAAGCAATTCATCAGGGCCTGCAATGCGCAGCGCCGCATGACTCCGGTTACGGCAAGGCAGAGGAGGACGCGCCATGGATATTTCTCTGATTTCTCCCGGGCGAAACCCGCCCCACGACCTGCATGCGGTGATCGAGATCGCGCTCGGCGGCGTTCCGGTCAAATACGAGATCGACAAGAGTTCCGGCGCGTTGTTCGTCGATCGCTTTTTGCATACGGCGATGTTCTATCCCGGCAATTACGGCTTCATCCCGCAGACGCTCTCGCTCGACGGCGATCCCTGCGACGTACTCGTCGTCAGTCAGGTGCCGGTGGTGCCGACTTCGGTGATCCGCTGCCGCCCGGTCGGCGCGCTCATCATGGAAGACGAAGCGGGCGGCGACGAAAAAATTCTCGCGGTCCCGGTCGATGCGCTGCATCCGTTCTACAAGGATGTTCGTAACTACAGCGACCTGCCGCAGATCATGTGCGATCAGATTTCGCACTTCTTCCAGCACTACAAAGATCTGGAAAAAGGGAAATGGGTCACCGTGGTGCGCTGGCTGGACGCCGCTGGCGCCGGGGAACTCGTACTCGAAGCGATCGCGCGCGCCGCTCAGAAGAAATAGCGTGCTGCCAGCATGGCGGCGAAAAGGCCGGCAATCCCGGCGATAACGCTAAGCGCCACGTAAAGCGCGGCAAGCCCGTTCGCGCCGCGTTCGTGCAGGAGCGCGATATCGAGCGAGAAGGCGGAGAAGGTGGTGTAGCCGCCGAGGAAGCCCGTGGTGAGAAATAAATAGAGCGGGTGGCTCCATTCGGCATGCGTGGCGAAGATGCCGAAGAGCAGGCCGATGAGCGCGGAGCCCGCGATATTCACCGTGAGCGTGCCGTAAGGAAACGCGGTGCCGAGCAATCTTGCGGCAACGAGATTGGTGACGTGGCGAAAGCCCGAACCGAGCCCGCCGCCGATCATGACCAACAGAAAATCCATAAGACGTCCTCCTGAGCCAAGGGACATCGCGCGACCGGCGCAGGCGGAAGATTTCCGCCGGGCAGGTGCAACGCCCCGATTGTCAGGAGTCATCAGCCTCTAGGGCGGTTGTCGGGGGACCCCATCCCCATCGGCGTTATCCCTACGTCGCGTCTCCGGCGAGGTCAAACCGGGCGGCTGCAATGCGTCTCTTCCTATGGCGGCGCTTTCCCGGGTGTGGCAAAGACCGCGCGCTTTGCCAGAACAGTTGCTCGCCTTCACGCTTTTTTCGTTCGCCGGTGCTGTGACGCCGGGGCCGAACAATACGATCTCCACGCTCTCCGGCGCGACCTTCGGCTTTCGCAGGACGCTGCCGCAGATCCTGGGCGTGTCCATTGGCTATCCCTTGATGTTTGCCGCACTCGGGCTTGGCCTCGGCAAACTCTTCGAGCTCTTGCCCTGGCTGCACGGCGCGATGCGTTATGTGGGTGCTGCGTTCCTGCTTTATCTCGCCTGGAAGCTCATCCGCGCGAATGCGCCGCAAACAGCGGGCAGCGCACGCCCGGTCGGGTTCATCGAAGCGTTCTTCTTCCAGTGGCTCAATCCGAAAGCCTGGTCGATCGCGCTTGGCGCGCTGGCGGCCTTCACGACGCCCGGGCTTTCTGCGAATGCGTTTCTGATCGAGGTCGGTATCTTCATGCTCGTCTCAGTGGCGGTGACCTTTCCCTCGCTGGCGCTGTGGTGCCTGTTCGGGGTCGCGATTGCGGCCATGCTGAAAGACGAAAAGAAACGGCGCATCTTCAACTATGTGCTTGCCGCAATTTTAGTGCTTTCGATCGCGGTGCTTTTTATCTGAAGCTTGCTCGCTACCTGCGGGCGGGCGCTGTCATATAGGCGTTGCATGAATCGCTTAACCGGGCGCCATGTTGCAAATACCGTTAGGCTTCAAGGATCAGCCCCTCGACTTCGATCCGGCCGCGAGCCGCAGGTTTCGCGCGCTCTTCATCTCGGACGTGCATCTAGGCTCCCGCGGATGCCAGGCCGATCTCTTCCTCAATTTCCTGCGCGATCACGATGCCGACGTGATCTATCTGGTCGGCGATATCGTGGACGGCTGGCGCATGCGCTCGTCGTGGTTCTGGCCGCAGGCGCATAACGACGTGGTGCAGAAGCTCCTGCGCAAGGCGCGCAAGGGCGCCCGCATCATTTATATCCCCGGCAATCACGACGAGTTTCTGCGCGACTATTACGGCACGCATTTCGGCGGCATCGAAGTGAGCGAAAGCGCGACCCATGAAGCCGCCGACGGCAAGAAGTTTCTGGTGCTGCATGGCGATGTCTTCGATGTGGTCGTGTGCCACGCGCGCTGGCTCGCTTATCTCGGTGACTGGGCTTACGACTTTGCGATCTTCGCGAACCGGCATTTCAATTTCTTCCGCCGCAAGCTCGGCTTTCCCTATTGGTCGCTGTCGAAATGGGCGAAGCAGAAGGTGAAGAACGCCGTGAACTTCATCGGCGAATTCGAGCAGGCGGTGGCGCTGGAAGCGCGTAAGCAGAACGTCGAAGGCGTGATCTGCGGGCATATCCATCACGCGGCGATCCACGACCTTTACGGCACCCGCTACATGAATTGCGGAGACTGGGTCGAAAGCTGCACCGCGCTCGCCGAACATTTTGACGGCACCTTCGAACTCCTGAGCTGGACGATCCCCGAGGCCGCCGCGATGCCGCCGGAGCTTTCCGCGCCGAAAGGCGTACCTGCGGCCGCATGAGGAAGGTTCTGATCGTCACCGATGCCTGGCATCCCCAGATCAACGGCGTGGTGCGGTCGCTGACCGAAATCGGAAAACAGGCGAAGGCATTCAACTTTACCGCCGAATACCTGACGCCAAGCGGTTTCCATTCGATCGCCATGCCGGGTTATCCAGAAATCCGGCTTGCGCTCGCGTCGCCTGCGCAGGTCGCGCAGGAGATCGAACGCGCCGCGCCGGACTGCATTCATATTGCGACCGAAGGGCCGCTTGGGTTGCTCGCGCGACGTTATTGCCGCCAGCGGGGGCGCAGCTTCACGACGAGTTATCACACTCGCTTTCCTGAATATCTTTCGGCGCGGCTGCCGGTACCGTCCTGGCCGCTCGCTG
>CAUJKG010000327.1 GCA_963205465.1 Pseudomonadota bacterium
TGAAGATCACCGATGACGAAGACAATGAACTGCCGTGGGACGGCATCAAGTTCGGCCGCCTCAAAGTGCGCGGGCCCGCGGTCGCCTCTTCCTATTTCAAGGGCGAAGGCGGCAACATTCTCGATGAGAACGGCTTCTTCGATACCGGCGACGTCGCGACCATCGACCCCATGGGCTATATGAAGATTACGGATCGCGCGAAAGACGTGATCAAGTCCGGCGGAGAGTGGATTTCTTCGATTGATCTCGAGAATGTCGCGGTCGGTCATCCGGACGTCGCGGAGGCCGCGGTCATCGGGGTCGCGCATCCGAAATGGGACGAGCGCCCGGTCTTGATTATCGTGCCGAAGAAAGAGAAGCAGCCGACGCGCGACGACATCATGAAGTTCATGGAAGGCAAGATCGCGAAATGGTGGATGCCGGACGATGTGATTTTCGTGGAAGAGATTCCGCACACCGCGACCGGAAAGATTCTGAAAACCGCGCTGCGCGAGAAATTCTCGGCGTATCGCCTGCCGGGTGTCGCCGCCGAGTGAGGCAGCCCTTCTTGTCCGTGCACGGGAAGCCGGCGTCATGATCAGACGCCGGCTTTATGTCGAAATCCGTTCCTCGAAACTGGCGGCATGGAGCTGGCGTTTCGCCGCCTTCGCGCTGCCGGTGTACCTGATGGCGGTCGTCCTGCATCGCGCCGGGGCGGTCGAATATCAGACCGCGATCGTGATTCTGGGTGCGTCGCTTGCGATCGCTCTGGTCTCCGCCGTGCTCGCGGTCGCGGCCTTCGTGGTGATCTGGAACGACGGGCTGAAAGGACTCGGCGCGGCGATGCTGGGCCTCGTCTTGAGCGTCGCCATGCTTTCGGTGCCAGTGTTTCATGTCGCGCGCGGAATCCAGCAACCCGCGATCAGCGATATCTCGACCGACACCGCAGACCCGCCACGCTTCCAGGCGGTGGCTGCGATACGCCCCCCGCACGCCAATCCGGTCGTGTACCCGCCGCAGAACGCGAAGCTGCAGCAGATGCATTACCCAGCCGTGCGTCCGGCGGAACTGGATGCGGAAGCGCAGGAAGTTTCCAACCTGATCGTTGCGATTGTCCAGCGCAACGGCTGGCGCATTCTTGAACGCGCCGCGCCGCGCAATTCGGGCGGTGACGAAACCATCGAAGCGGTCGCCTATTCGCTGATCCTCGGCGTACCCGAAGACATTTCCATCCGTGTGCGAAAGACCAGGAACAGCATTCGCGTCGATATGCGCTCGGCTTCCCGTTACGGCAGCCGCGACTTCGGCTCGAACGCGCGGCGCATCGTGTCGTTCTTCACCCAGCTTGCCGAAGCCCGCCGCCGCGCGCCTTGATCAGGCGCTCAGGCGGTAGCGGCCGCCGAGCGATAGCGTGTCTTCGGTGGTGACGAGATTGCGTTCCACCAGCGTTTCCAGATGGGCGAAGGTCGTGAGCGCTGCCGCTTTGGCGAGCCGCGGATCGAGCCCGATATAGATCGCCTGCACGATGCCGGGAATATCGCTCTCGCCGCGCGACAGCTTTCGCAGGATCGCAGTTTCGCGCGCTTCGCGATGCTCGATATATTGCGTGACGAGCTTCCGTGCGCCTTTCACGCCGCCGCCGTGCCCCGGCAGGTAGACGGATTCCGGGCGCTCTCGCAGCTTGTACAGTGAAGCCATGTAATCGGTCATCGAGCCGTCGGGCGGCGCGACGATGGAGGTTGCCCAGCCCATCACATGATCCGCGGAAAACAGCATGTCGGTGCCGCGAAGTGCGAAGGCGACGTGGTTCGCGCAATGGCCCGGCGTAAAGATCGTTTCCAGCGCGTAGCCTTTGCCTTCGACTATCTCGCCGTCGGCGAGCCGGTAGTCCGGCATGAAACCCTCGTCGCCGCCGGAGTCGAGGGGAGGGGTTTCGCCGAGATGCAGCGCCCGCGCCGGGCGATGCGGCCCTTCGGCAAAAATATTCGCGCCGGTCGCCTGCTTGATCGCGTCTGCGGCGGGCGAATGGTCGCGGTGGGTATGCGTCACCAGTATTTGTGCGACGGTCTCGTTACGAACGGCCGCGAGGATCGCCTCGATGTGCTGGGGGTCGGCCGGGCCCGGATCGATGATGGCGACCGAACCTTTGCCGACGATATAGGTATTGGTGCCCTTGAAGGTGTAAGGGCTGGGGTTGTCGCAAAGAATTCGCCGCACGCCGGGCGCGATTTCCTCGGGAACGCCGGGTTTTACCTCGAAGGTGCGGTCGAACTGGATTTCTTCGCTCATCTTGTGGCCTGGCTTGCCCCCGCGTTTCTGCGGGCTCTCCTTATCATATTGCCGCAAGCTTCGTGCGGCCGTGCATAGGGATTGCGCGGCCCGGCAAAAAATGCGGGCAGCGGATTCTCTTGACGAGGGAACGGCATTGCGGTCCACTTTTGCCGCAATCTATTTCGGCCCGGAGTTGGGCCTTTGGCGGCAACGATTTCGTTGGACGACCGGATGGCCGCGTCACTCCGCAATCCGAGAGGGGGTTGTCGGAATCGTCTGCGCATTTTGCAGGACGCGTCCACACGGCGAATTACGACAAGGATACGAAATCATGTCTTCCGGTACCGTTAAGTGGTTCAACGCGCAGAAGGGCTACGGCTTTATTCAGCCGGCCGACGGCGGCAAGGACGTCTTCGTGCATATCAGCGCGGTTGAGCAGGCCGGTCTTTCTACCCTGAACGAAGGACAGAAGATCAACTTCGACATCATCACGACGGACCGCGGCCGCACCGCCGCCGGCAAC
>CAUJKG010000328.1 GCA_963205465.1 Pseudomonadota bacterium
AAGGCCAGCGCGGCTTGATCGTGGCGCCGCCCAGAACCGGCAAGACAGTGCTGTTGCAGAATATCGCCCACTCGATCTCGGTCAATCATCCGGAATGCTACCTCATCGTGCTGCTGATCGACGAGCGGCCGGAAGAAGTCACCGACATGCAGCGCTCGGTGAAGGGCGAGGTCGTCTCCTCCACCTTCGATGAACCGGCGTCGCGTCACGTCGCAGTCGCCGAAATGGTGATCGAGAAGGCGAAGCGCCTGGTCGAACACGGCCGCGATGTGGTGATCCTGCTCGATTCGATCACGCGTCTCGGCCGCGCCTACAACACCGTTGTCCCTTCGTCGGGCAAGGTGCTGACGGGCGGTGTCGATGCCAACGCGCTCCAGCGTCCGAAGCGTTTCTTCGGTGCGGCGCGTAACATCGAGGAAGGCGGATCGCTCACGATTATCGCGACGGCGCTGATCGATACCGGCTCGCGCATGGACGAAGTGATCTTCGAAGAGTTCAAGGGCACTGGTAACTCGGAAATCATTCTCGACCGCAAGGTCTCCGACAAGCGTGTGTTTCCGGCGATGGACATCACCCGCTCCGGCACCCGCAAGGAAGAGCTTCTGGTTCCGCCGGATCAGCTCAAGAAGATGTATGTGCTTCGCCGCATCCTTAACCCGATGGGCACGGTCGATGCGATCGAATTCCTCATCGACAAGCTCAAGCAGACCAAGAACAACGGCGAGTTCTTCGACAGCATGAATACGTAATTGCAGCCTCACCCCGAGGAGCGCCGTTAGGCGCGTCTCGAGGGATGAGCGACGACTCCACCCTTCGATACGCCCGCGTTTCGCAGGCTCCTCCGGGTGAGGTTCGAGAAGAAAGAAAAAGCCCCGCAGTGATGCGGGGCTTTTTGTTACGCTGCGTGCTTCGATCTTACGCCGGCGCGATGTTCCGGCGCGAGACATACACCGCGAACAGCGTTGCCGTCAGATACATCGAGAGCGTGTAGATGCCCGGCACCAGCGAGGCGGCCGGATTGTTCAACACGTTCAGCGCGACATAGATCGCGAGAGCGGTGTTGTGGATGCCGATTTCCATGGTGATCGCGATGGCCTGCCGCTCGGGAAGCCTGAGCGCGAGCGGCGCGAGATAGCCCGTGAGCATGCTGACGACGTTGAACAAGACGCAGGCTGCACCGACGGCGATGATGCTGTCGAGGAGCTTCGCGCGTTCGATATAGATCGCCGCGAAGATCAGGATTGCGAGCACGAGCACGGCAAAGAGCTTGAGCGGTTTTTCCATGCGCTTCGCGAATTGCGGCGCGCGGGCGCGCACCAGCATGCCGATTACCACCGGCAGCAGGATGATCGCGGCGACCTCGATAATTTTACGATGCGGCGGCGGCACGTATTGCCCGGCACCGAAGAAATATTCGAGCGAGAGATTGATGACGATGGGAAGCGTGAGCAAGGCGAGCACGCTGTTTACCGCGGTCAGCGTGATGTTCAGCGCAACGTCGCCTTTTGCGAGGTGGCTATAGATATTTGCGGTAGCGCCGCCCGGCGCGGCCGCGACCAGCATCAGGCCGAGCGCATGGTTGGGCGAGAGCTTCAACCAGATCGCGATCAGCAATGCTGCGAAGGGCAGTAGGATAATCTGCAGGAGCAGGCCGAAGCCGACCGCGAAGGGATAGCGCGCGACGCGGCGGAAATCTTCCCAGGTCAGGCTTAAGCCAAGACCGAACATGATGATGCCGATGGACAACGGCAGCAGCAGGTCCGTCAGAATAGAAGCTTGCATCGTTCGCCCCCGCGAATTTCGTTGTTGGAATAGAAGCTAGGCAAACGATCTGCGCAACGCAATCTGCGCCGCGATTGGTGTCCGTTGATGCTGACGCGCAAATGCCGGAGAGCGGTGGCGCGCCGGTTCTGGGGCTATAGCGCCTCTGCCAGCTTTTGCGGATTGGTCAACGGCAGCGAGCAGGCTTCGCCACGGCAGATGAAGGCTGCGCCCTCGCCTTTTGTAGCCGCTACTTTTTCTCGCGCGGGATGGCCGGCCGGAAGCGATGCTTCATCGGCTGCCCGCAGCAGCACGCTCGCGAGGAAGGATTCTTTCAGCGCTGCACGGGCGAATTCGTTTTCTCTGCTTCCGGTTACAACGATTTCGGTTAGCCGCAGGCGGGTATCGAGCGCGGCGAGCAGGGCCGCATGTCCGAACAGGTTGCTGGCTGCAAGCGGCAGCACGCCCTCGAACAGGCGGTCCGCTTTTTCTCGATAGGAATATTGTCCTGTAAGCGCGGCGAGCCTGACTAGGTTCTGCGCCATCCAGGCATGTGGGTTGGGAATTGCATCGTCGCGGGTGGATGCCGGCCGCAGGATCAGTTCGCCGCAGTCGTCGGCGGTGAGAAAATAGCCGCCGGTTTCATGGTTGGCGTGATGGCGCTCGAGCAGCGCCTCCCATTCGACCGCGCGATCGAGATAGGCCACCGCTCCGGTCGCGCGATGAAGTGCAAGGCCCGCGCGAATCATCGAGCCGTAATCCGAGGACAGTCCGGGAAAGAGCAGCCCGCCCGCCCGCCACGAATGGCCGAGACGCCCATCGCGCGTCATCTCATCGGAAACGAAGCGAAAGGCGCTCGCGCCGAGGGCGATCCAGCTTGGCTCCTCAAACAACGCTCCGGCGTTGGCGAGTGCGGCGATCATCAGGCCGTTCCAGTCGGCCAGCACCTTGTCGTCGAGTCCGGGACGG
>CAUJKG010000329.1 GCA_963205465.1 Pseudomonadota bacterium
GGCTCCGGTATCGGACATGTCTCTTATTCTGCACCTGCAGATGACCGAACGGTCGAGGTGATAGAGCGTCGCAGGATAGCTGAGCTGCCGCCGCCGGCTGCCACGTCTTATCCCGCCCTCCATGGCCATGATGCTTCCCAATCAACGAATACATAAAAACCCGCCACGTCTGTATCGGGCGGAAAAAGCCATTTTGACTTAGAATTCCAAATGAGCGCCAGCCTAAATTAATGCACTCGTTGGCAGTCGTCGAGCGCAGGACAAGCGGCAAGCGTTCACGATTTTTAGAAGCGGCACGGCAATAGCACGCACCGCGATGCTTGAGCAGGATTCGGGCAACATCCTAGGCCCGCTGCATGAATCCTGAGAAATAGGAGGAGAGTTTCTTATAGTCGTCCAGCGGCAGAATATCCGCCACGTACTGATCGGGACGCACCACGACTATACAGCCGCTGCCGCGATCGATCTGCCGCAGGTCGAAAATATCCCGGCCGTCTCTGGGGTCGGCGCAGAACATCTTTTCGTAGTCGCGAAGACCGAGGCGCCCCTTCTCCGGCAGCAGGAATGCGGGCAGGGTCTCGACGCGCAAACTCCGATGAGATTGCTGGAAGACGGCCCGCAGATCGATGACGGCGTCGAGGTCCTGACCGGCCCCCGTGTAGCGGCGGACGGGGGACTCTTCCGATACCGACAGAAACTCGCATAGTGCGCGGATACGGGAAGACGGCGAAGCCGGATCGCCGCTGTCGGCGAAGGCGTAGATGCGCCAGCGGCCGTCTGCCTTGCTGCAATGACCGAGCGACATTTCCTTTGCGTCGGCAAGCCGGACAACGGGTGCGGAGTGAAAGCGCATGCCGATCGCAAAGCCTTTGGCGAGGCTTTGAAAGCTACCCTTCCCGGTCAGCACGGACGGCGCATAACAAGTTGCCGTGCCTGCGGTATAACGGCCGTGCTTCACGAAATACGCGCGCACCGCTTCCGGATCGACTCCCTCGCTCTCCGGCACCCCCGGCTTCTTCAACGGCGCGCTGATCATCTTCGCCCATTCACGGTCGAAATCGATCAGCTCTTTTGCAACCGCGTGGCGCTCCGCCGAATAGCTGTGCAGAAATTCTGGCGCGCATTGCCCACGCAAAACATGCGCGAGCTTCCAGCCGAGATTGAAGCCGTCCTGCATGGAGACATTCATGCCCTGCCCGGCCTTGGGACTGTGCGTATGGCAAGCGTCGCCCGCGATGAAAACGCGCGGCGCTCGCGTTGCGATTTCAGCCTCGGGCACGTCGTCGAATTTCTCGCAAAGCCGCTGGCCGATCTCATATACCGACCACCAGCCCACCTCCTTCACGTCGAAACGATAGGGGTTGAGAATGCGCCGGGTCGCGGCAATCAGCCGGTCCACCGTGATGCTCTTGCCGGCTAGACGCTCGTTGGCGTTGAGTTTGTCGAGTTCGACATAGATGCGCACGAGATAGCCGCCCTCGCGCGGGATCAGCACGATACTGCCCTCGCCGGCAGACTGGATCAGCACTTTCAGCCGGATATCGGGGAAGTCGGTGACGGCCAGCACATCCATCACGCCCCAGGCCTGATTTGCAGAATCTCCGTGCAAGGCGCGGCCCAGCGCCTGACGAACCGCGCTGCGCGCGCCGTCGCATCCCACAACATATTTCGCGCGGACGATCTCGCTGGCTTCGCTGTCGGCATCGCTACGCTGCAGCGTGACCTTCACCGGATAAGGCTGCGTCTCGTCGATCTCGAGTGCGACGAAGCGTTTCCCGTAATCCGGCTCGAGCCTGCGCGCGGAATTGCGCATGACCTGCAAATAGAAATCATGCACGCGCGCCTGGTTGAGAATCATATGGGGAAATTCGGAGAGTCCGTCTTCCACGTCCTGCACGCGATCGTAGCGGACGATCTTCGCGCTATCCGCGGGATCGGGCCGCCAGAAGCTGGTCTCGTTGACCCAATAGCCCTCCTTCATCACGCGCTGGCTGAAGCCGAAGGCTTCGAACATCTCCATTGTGCGGCAGGCGATGCCGTCGGCCTGCCCGAGTTCAAGAGGACCCGGCTTCTGCTCGACGATGCGCGTTACGATGTCCGGAAAGGCCGAGAGTTGGGCCGCGAGCGTAAGTCCCGCGGGGCCGCACCCGACGATCAGGACATCGACGCTTGCCGGAAACTCGCCCGCCTTTGCGGAAACGGCGGCTTCGGCAACCTCGGGGTCGCCGGTTCGAAAGCCATTGAGATGGAATTGCATGCCGCAGATTGTCCGTTCGCGCGTGGCCAACGGCAATTTCTAACGCAGCTGCGCCTCGAAAGGAAAATCGGGTCTTCAGCTCGCGCGTTTTGCGGCGTCGCGACGGGAAAGCATGACGGCAATTTTGCGCTGCGCTACGGCTTCGGAAAGCAGCCGATAGGACCGCTCCGCGTCGGTGAGCGCCTCACCCTTGAGGTGGTGATCGGAGAAATTCGCGCTCAGGATCGTGTCAACCGTCGGCCAGCCAAGCTTTGCCGCCTTGCAGGCGACGAGCAGGCCCACATGATTATCGTCGAGCACGACGTCGGCGATGATATCGGCGGGTGCTGCGCAGAACAGCGCCAGCGTCGCCACGACCTCGTCGAATTTTCGCTGTTGAGCGAAATTATAGAGTACGCGCTCGTTGAGCTTGCCCTCGCGGTTCATGCGAGCGACCTCGCCTTCGGCCGCAGCAAGATCGCGATAACCGAATGCGCCAAGGCCCAGTTCGTCGGCGACCTTCATCATCGCCTGCTGGATCTGTTTCTGCTTTTCGGGATCGGCCGCAGCGAGGAGCCGCGAACGGACGAGATGGGTCGCGCGCAGCAAGAGCCGTTCCAGGAGCGGCAGCGGGATATCGAGACGCAAGCCGAGATTTTCCGAGAGTTCGTCGTCACCAGCAGCGCGACTGACGATTGCTTCGTAGCCGCGCGCCGAGAAACGGGCGCCCTGATTTTTGGCAAGCTTGCCGACGACGCGCTTGTCGCCGCGCTTGACCAGAATATCGGTGATCGCTTCGCTCAAGGTGGAGCGGATCGCGATCGCCAGAAGATGAGTCTGGCTTTTCGAGTTTGCGATCTCGATCAGGTCTTTTTCGCCGATACGGTCCGATTGCGCGAGCACGGGACCGGCGACGGCGATGTTGTCGTCTTTCGCGAGCAGGGTGATCATGTTCAGGGGCGCATTTTTGACCGGCGCCAGCCGCACGCTGATCTGCGAAAGCACCCGCTCCTCGATCCGATGCGCCAGATGCGTGAGAAGGTCGTCAAATACCCCAACCTGCTGCTCGTTGAGCCGGTTCGCATCGTTCAGAAACAGATCCGTGATGCGGCGAAGCAGGACCACGCGGCGCTCGGGCGCACCGCTCTGGAGCGCGTCTTCAAGCTCGGAAATCAGGGCAAGCGTAAATTTCATGCTGCCTTCATAGCGGATACCCCGCTAACAAGGGCTTAAGCGGTTGGGTTACCAAAGCGGCGCAAAACCCCGGGCATCCGTGGCAAATTTACGGAAAATTGTACCGGCTGCTCACTCGGCGGGCGGGGTGCCGTGGGTATGGAAGCTCTCGATCGTCTTCAGCCCCCAAGCCTGCCCCTTCTTTCTTTCGGTCTCGGTCCAGGTCACGGTCTTCCAGTCTGGATCCAGGATAAGCCGCGCCCCGGCATTGGCCACCTCCACCCGGTTGCCCGCGGGCTCGTAGACGTAAAGAAAGAACGTCTGCTGGATGGCGTGTTTATGCGGCCCGGTTTCGATGAAGACACCGTTTTCAAGGAAAATATCGGCTGCGCGTAGCACGAATTCCCGCTGGTCCACGGCATAGGTCACGTGGTGGAAGCGTCCGCGCGCCTCGGTGTGGTCGCGGGTATAGGCGATGTCGTAGCTCTTGTTGTTCACGGTGAACCAGCATCCGCCATAGCTGCCGTCATTCAGCAGGATTTCCTCGGTGACGCGGCTGCCGAGTGCGGCCTGCATGAATTCGCGGATCTTGCCGACATCCTGCGCCAGCAGATTGAGGTGGTCGATGCGCCGCACGCCGACGCCGCGGCCATGAAAGCGTTGCGCCTGGTTCTTCAGAGAAGGCTTCTCGGCTTCGCTCGCCTGATACTTCCTCGTATCGAAATAGATTTCGAATACATGGCCATCCGGATCGTTGAAGCGATAGGATTTGCCGTGACCCAGATCGCCTTCGGTCCAGCCAATACCGCAACCCATTTTCTCGATCGCAGCAACGCGGCGCATCAACGCCTGCTCGCTCGCGGCGCGGTAGCCGATATGCGCAACGCCGGTCGTGTTTGACGCCGTCAGCTTCAGCGAGTGAAATTCATAATCGTCATAAGCGCGCAGATAGACGCTGTCGCCTTCGCGACCGCTTTCGGTGAGTCCCAGAATATTGACGAAGAAGTCGAGACTTTCCTGCGGCTTGTTCGTCAGCATCTCGACATGACCGAGATGGGCGATGTCGTAGCAGGGCTCACTGTTCATTGTTCTCTCTCACTTCTTCAAGTCGTCGAGACTATCGATGTAGCGCAAGCCAGCTTTTTCCAGTCCTTCGCGCATCTTGTACATATCGAGGCCGAGTTCGCCCTTCCCGAGACGCTCGCGTTTCTCGTCCTCATTGGCGAGACGCGTTTGCGCGGATTTCAGCACCGTCGCGGCATCCGCGCGCGGCACGAAGACCACCCCGTCCTCGTCAGCCACGACGACGTCCCCCGGATTGACCGCCGCACCGGCACAGACAACGGGAATATTCACCGCGCCCAGCGTCGCCTTCACCGTACCCTTCGCGGAAATCGCGCGCGACCAGACCGGGAAGCCCATCTCCCGGATCGCTTTCACGTCACGGCAACCGGCATCGATGATGAGGCCCGTCACGCCGCGCGCTTTCAGCGAGGTCGCGAGTAATTCGCCGAACATGCCGTCCTCGTTATCGGCGGCGCAGGCAACCACCATCATGTCGCCAGGCTGACACTGCTCGGCCGCGACGTGGATCATCCAGTTGTCGCCAGGCTGCGCGAGCACGGTAATCGCGGAGCCGGACGCCTCCGCCCCTTGCCAAACGGGGCGCATATAATTCTTGGCAAGGCCAACGCGGCCCATGGCCTCGTGAACCGTGGAAACACCGAGCTTGCCGAGCACTTCTACGATGTCTTTTGCTGCGCGCTCCACCTTGCGAACGACGACGGGCTGGAAGGTCATGCCAGGGTCTCCACCACATCGGGAAAGAGGCGCTGATAGGCTTCGCCGTAAGTCATCGGCTTTCCGGAATTCCGGCCGCCCTGCATGCCGCGGTTCAGCGCGACGCGCGTGTAATATTCCCAAAGATGCTTTTGCGCCGCGAGAATCTCGAACGCCCGCTTCTTCCGCTCCCAAACGCTGTCGATGTTTAAAATAACGTTCGGCTTGAAGTTGCACATCTCCGGCTGGTGCGGCTCGAACAGAAATACCGGCGGCGCCGCATAAGCCCGCGACGGGTCGGGCTTGTGGCCTGCCGCCTGCGCGACGATGCGCGCTTCCTGCGCGAAGCGCGTCGCTTCCGGGTGATCGACATTGTATGGATCTTCCAGCGAATGCGTCAGCACGAATGACGGGTTCAGTTCGCGGAAG
>CAUJKG010000330.1 GCA_963205465.1 Pseudomonadota bacterium
CCAGCACCCATACGAGCCAGATTGCCGTCGCGTACATCGGGAAGGCCAGCGCCTGTTTCAAGCGCTCCATCCAAGCACCGGGCTTCGGCAGGAAACGCAACAGCGCCGGCCAATAGCAAAGCACGAGATAAGGCAATGCGAGACCAAGGCCGAGAGCAACGAAGATCGCAAACAGCACCGGCGCAGGTTGGCTGACGGCAAAGCCCAGTGCGGTTGCCATGAAGGGGGCGGTGCACGGCGTCGCTACGAGTGCGGCAAGTCCGCCGGCGAGGAAGCTCATGCTGTAGCCGTCATTGCCGCCATAAGCGCCAAGCCGCGAGAACGACCCGCCAAAACTGATCACGCCGGACTGGCTGAGGCCGACGGCGAACATCAGATAAGCGAGGAACAACACGAAGAGCGGCGACTGGAACTGGAAGCCCCAGCCAAGCTCCGCGCCGCCAGCTTTGAAGGCGAGCACGATGGCTGCGAAGATCGCGAAGCACGCGAGCACGCCACTCGTGTAGGCGAGGCCATGCATGTGCCGCTGGCGATAGCCCATGCGCGAGTGGTTGACGAGTGCGAGCACCTTGATCGACAGCACCGGAAACACGCAGGGCATCAGGTTGAGAATGATGCCGCCCAGAAACGCGAACACGAGTGCTGTGAAGAGGCCGATATCCGAAACCGCCTGTATCGGTGTCGCCGGTGTCTGGGTGACGGTGAGTGTGCCGGTGACGGGGGCTTCCACCGCGTAAGCCGTAGAATTGCCGTTGCGCTCGCTGACTACCAGCACGCCGCGCAGGCTTTTCGGAAGCTTGGCTTCGTAAGGCTCGAGCGTCAGCGAGAGCTTGCCGTTTTCAAGTTGCAGCGGCTGATCCGCCGCGTGTTTGACAACGCCCCATTCGGACGCGAAGAACTGCGCACCGGCAATCTGGGCGGCTTCTATCTCGCCGGATGCTGCGACCAGTTCGATCTTGTTGTTCGTGACGTTTGCGGAGAACGGCCATGCGTTCGCGGTCGGTAGTTTCGCGCGCGCCGCCTCGATCTCGCGCGTGCTGATCCCGGCCGACATGCCTTTGCCGACGACGGGAAGGGAGAGGTCGAGCGTCACCTGCTCGGGAATGCAGATCTCTTCGCAGACCAGCCAGTCCACGACCGCGTGGATCGGGAAGTTCTCGCCTGGGCGGATGGTGTCCGGCACCTTGATCTCAGTCAGCAGCGTGACTTCGTCCTCGTAGCCATAATTGGCTACCGGCCCGATCATGATGCGCTTGGGCGCAGGCCACTCGATTTCGCCCGCACTCGCGCCGGCAGGAAGTTTCCACGCAATGGTGGTCGCCATGCCCGCGTCGCCGGGGTTCTGCCAATACGTATGCCACTTCGGCAGAATGCGTTGGTGGATTCCGATCGTGATCGTGCTGCCCGGCTCGACCGCCTTCGTGTCGGCGATGATGCGGGCGGTGACGTGCTTGGTTTCCGCCGTCGATGCTGCGCGCAGCGGCAGGGTAGCCGTGCACAAGGTCAGGGCTGCCGCGATGGCGACGGAGAGGGCTCTAACTGACTTCATTTCCGGGGGCGCAAGTCCGCTTATTTAGGTCCGCTGGTTGATCCGTAACTTACGTCACTAGCATCATAATTTGGCGAAAGATCAGCCCCTGCGACTCTGCATCGGCGCAAGTGGGCAATTGCCCCAATGATGGCAGCTTCGGCATGCTCAATCTTGGTGGGCGGAAACCGTCGCGGTGCGTCCTATGCTAATATATTGAATTATATTATTATTTTTCGTGGGCGGGCTGCCCACAGTTTTAGCCCACTATCCTGTGGGGCTGTTTGAGGTTGACGGCATCTGCCACGGAGGCGTCTCCTGACATTTGCGTGAACGGGCGGAAACAGTCCGCGCGCGAGGAACGTGAAGGCGGAAGAATCGCATGCAGGCGGAAGAAATACTCCGGGAGATCTCCGATTATTGCCGGCGTGCGGGGCTGGCCGAATCCACCTTCGGTCGCCGCGCCGTAAACGACGGCAAGCTAGTCAGCCGGCTTCGCGACGGCGGGCGCATCACCACGGTCACGCTCGACCGTATCCGCACCTTCATGAGCGACAGTGTGCCGGTGGAGCGCGGTGCGATCATCGAGCGACCGATGCCGCCACGGCCCATCAATTCCATCGCAGCGTCCGCCATCGAAGCGCGCGAGGAAAATCCGCAGCGCAATTTCCGCTTCTTCGACAACCGCCAGAAATATCTCCTGTTCGTGAATACTTGCGGCGAGAAGTCGGTGATCGCCAATCGCGTCGGTATGGAACTCGGCAACATTCATCCGCGTCCGCCGGCCTTGCGTATTTTCGATGCGGGCGTGGGCGACGCAACGGTGCTCTCGCGCGTGATGCGCGCCATGCATGAGCGCTTCTCGACGCTGCCGTTTTATATCGTTGGCAAGGAAATCAGCCTGGAAGACGTACGGCTCGCGCTCGACAAGATGGCGGACCGCTTCTTCGAGCATCCGTCGACGGTGCTGGTCCTCACCAATATGTATTACGCCGAAGCGCCTTGGCTGACCACGCATTCGCGCGAAGCCGCGTCAAGCATGGTCTGGCACGAACTGGCGCTGACCGGGAACTCCGCGTTCTCGTTCGAGTCGCAGATTTCTGCGCTGCAGCCCTTTCTCGCCGAGAACTGGAAAGCGCGCGTCAGCCCGAAAAGCGGCAATCCGGTCTACGAGCGGCCGGTGGTGCTCGTGATCTACCGGCAAGACCACAAGTTCCTGCTCGACAATATTATTCCGCGCCGTGGCGCGACCGACGCCAATTACGATCTCGTCATGGCGTCGCAACCTTATCGCCTGCGCTCGAGCGTCGAGTTCAAGGCGAAGAAGGTGATTGCGCCGCTCGCGCGCGCGCTGGGGCCGGGCGGGCGCATGATCGGGATTCATTCGCGCGGCGGCGATCCGGGGCAGGAGATCATCCAGAAGGTATGGCCCGGGGACAATCCCTTCGTGCAGGATCGCCATGCGATCCTCAAAGCCGTGAAGAACGAACTCGGCACGGCGGGCCGCGATCTGAATTTCACCGCCTATGCCGATAACCGTTCGATCTTCCGCTACGACATGCACACGCTGCCGACCGAAATATCCGCCGAAAGCGGATCGTCGATCGGGACTTCGACATTGTTCGCCGCGTGGAACGCCGCAATTTATGTGGCGCAGGTCGAGGACGACCGCCTGTCCAATGTGGTGACCGACGGCCGCTATCTGCAGGCGACTCGCGAGGTGCTGCAGCAACATGGCGGCCTCTGGTTCAACGACGAGTCCTACGTGATCTCCAGGAAACGGGACTAACGCCATGCTGAAT
The DNA here is from genome assembly GCA_963205465.1 of Pseudomonadota bacterium. GTDB lineage: Bacteria > Pseudomonadota > Alphaproteobacteria > Rhizobiales > Xanthobacteraceae. The sequence continues at coordinate 3,331 of CAUJKG010000330.1, forward strand.
CCGCACAAGCTCGAATCGCTTCCCGATGCTCCCGATTTCAATGCGGTTCTCGACGATATTTCGCTCGAAGCGGTGATGCCTTCGGCGGCCGAGCTGCACGAGGCGGCGTCGATCCTTCCGACTGGCACTTCGATCTATCTCACCGACTTGCCGAACCGGACAGACGACAAGCTCTTCCAGATCGCAACCGGCATCTTCATGCGCGGGCTGAAGCCGGTGCCGCATTTGGCAGCGAGAAATATCGCGTCGGAGCACAAGTTGCTCGACCTGCTTTCGCGGCTGGCGAGTTCAGCCGGCGTCCGGAAGGTCATGCTGATCGGCGGCGACCGCGCGCGCAGTGCGGGGCCGTTTGAAAATGCGCTGGAGGTGATCGAAAGCGGCGTTCTGCAAAATGCCGGGATCGAAGCAATCGGCGTGGCTGCTTATCCCGAAGGTCATCCGGCGCTTGCCGACGACATTCTGCGGGTGTCGCTGCGAGAGAAGCTGGAAGCAGCGCAGCGCGCCGGTTTGCGCGCGCATATCGTCACGCAGTTCTCCTTCGATGCCTGGCCGGTGGTGACGTGGCTGCGTGCGCTGCGCGCGGATGGCATCGCCAATCCGGTGCGGATCGGCATGGCGGGACCGGCAAGCATTCCGGCGTTGCTGCGTTTTGCGCAGCGTTGTGGCGTGCGCGCGTCCGCGCGCGGTTTTGCGCGGCATACGGCTTCGATTGGGAGAATGTTTTCGCAGGCGACGCCCGCGGCGATGGTCCGCGATCTTGCGGAAGCGGCGGCATCGGAAAATCTCGGCGAGATCGCCGCGCATATTTATTCGTTCGGCGGACTTTCGCAGGCGGCGAAGTGGACGCGCGACGCGCAGCGCGGCGAGATTAATTAGTCGTTGAAGCGCTTCCAGCCGTCTTGCAGCAAGCGCTCCTGCGGCATGAAACGCTTTTTGTAATCCATCTTCCGGGCACCATCGACCCAGTAGCCGAGATAGACATAGGGCAGGCCCATGCGCCGTGCCCGCTCGATGTGATCGAGGATCAGGAACGTGCCCAGCGAACGCTCGCGCGCGATTTCCGGATCGTAGAAGGAATAGACCATCGACAGGCCGTCGGTGAGAATGTCCGTCAGCGCGACAGCAAGCAGCGAACCTTCGCCGCGGCCGGTGAGAAAGCTGTCGGGACCGCGCGGCCTGTATTCGATCAGCCGGGAGCGGACGTGGCTGTCTTCCACCATCATGGAATAATCGAGCACGGTCATGTCGACCATGCCGCCGTCGGCGTGACGTGAATCAAGATAGTGACGAAAGAGGGAATATTGCTCGGCGGTCGGGATTGGTTGTTTCGCCTGGCCGACGATGTCGAGGTTACGCTTCTGTATGCGCTTGAAGGTTTTGGAAGGCTTGAAGTCGTTCACGACCACGCGCACCGAAACGCAGGCGCGGCAGGATTCACAGGCAGGGCGATAGGCGATCGATTGCGAGCGCCGGAAGCCGCCATGGGTCAGAACGTCGTTGATTTCCGGTGCCCGGTCGCCGACGAGGTGGGTGAACACCTTCCGCTCTTTTTTCCCGGGCAAATACGGGCAAGCCGACGGGCTCGTCAGGAAAAATTGTGGCGTATCGCGCGAATGCTTGGTCACCGGTCCGGATCGCCCCTTTCACGAAGCGCAGTACGTGAATCATCGCGCTTTCGCGCGCTGCCGTCAAAGGGCCTTTTCGTGACGTTCAACGGCGGAGCGAGGCAGCACGCGTCTCATCGTTGATCATGACGGTGCCTGCCAGGTAATCGTGCAGGGTCCGGCGGCGTGCGTTGAACAGTGCGACCAGCACGATGAACGGCGTCAGCGCCGCCGAAAGCACCCAGAAGAGAATCGCATGGACCGCGCCCAGCAGGAAATACATCGGTGCGCCGTACCAGGTGCGCATTTGCAGGCCCATCATCCGCATGCCGTAGGTGGCCGAGCGCTCCGAGCCGAGCGTGACGCCGACATAGAGAATCGCCCACAGCGCCGCGATCGGTCCAAGCAGCCCGAACACGACCGCACCGAAGCCGAGCGTCACGACGGTGAAGACCAGCATGAAGAGGACGACCGCCGCGAGCGGGATCAGGATAATGAGCGCGTCGATGAGGAAGGCTGCGAACCTGCGCGCGAGCACGCCTTGAAACAGCTCAGGCTGTGTTACCGGGTCGTAAGCATGTGGCCGGGGTTCGTTCGAGGTGCCGATCTGGGCTTGCGTCATGGGGCTCTCCAATTGCCGTGAACGTGGTGACGGTGCGTTGGTTGCGCAAGATATCGGGGCGTTCGCGCCGGAATAATTCGCCCGCCGGGTTTCAGGGGCGCAGGACGATCCGGGCCGGGTGTGGCGCCCCTTGCGCAACGGCTCTGGCGATGCCAGCTCGCCGATGCGATTGAAGCCGGCGAACGTTCTGAAATTCAGGTAGCGAGTGAGCGCGTTCATGCTCCTGCGCACGCGAACTTCAGCGTTGAGCACGGGCGCAGCTAGGACGTAATCGAGTTTCAGATCAAATGGAGCGAGAAATAGGGAATGCAGGCGAGGGAACAAGAAGTGTGGTGTTCGCGTTCTCATGCCGTTGAGGTAATCCAGAGAGAAGGAGAGACACCATGAGAAGGACGATCATGGCTGCCGCAAT
>CAUJKG010000331.1 GCA_963205465.1 Pseudomonadota bacterium
AGGATCGCGTCCACCGCTTCCTTGTCGCCGTTGACGACATTGAGCACGCCGGCCGGCAGGCCCGCTTCCAGCATGAGTTCGGCGAGCCGCATCGGCACGCCCGGATCGCGCTCCGAAGGCTTCAGGATGAAGGCATTGCCGCAGGCGATCGCCGGGGCGAACTTCCACATCGGGATCATGGCGGGGAAGTTGAACGGCGTGATGCCGGCCACGACCCCGAGCGCCTGCCGCATCGAATAGATGTCGATGCTGGGGCCGGCGCCGTCGGTGAACTCGCCTTTCATCAGGTGAGGAATACCGCGGGCGAACTCGACGACCTCGACCCCGCGCTGGATGTCGCCTTTGGCGTCGGGGATGGTCTTGCCGTGCTCGCGCGCCAGCAGCTCGGCGAGGCTGTCGGTTTCCTTGGCGATCAATTCGAGAAACATGAACATCACCCGGGCGCGGCGCTGCGGGTTGGTGGCGGCCCAGCCCGGCTGCGCGGCCTTGGCGTTCTCGACCGCAGCGCGCAGTTCGGCCTTCGACGCCAGCGCCACCTTCGCAATGATGTCGCCCGTCATCGGCTGGAATACATCCCCCGTGCGCCCGGACGTTCCCTGAACATGCTTACCGCCAATGAAATGCCCGATCTCTCGCATCGCTCGGTCCTCCTGGAAATGCAGTGTTTTCTGCGGTTTTTGCCCGTGTTTAACGAGCCGTTAGGTTTCTCCTAGCTTAGCGCACCGCCGCGCGAAAGGCCGCATATGACAAAGGATTGGTGCAGGGAAATCTGACACTTAACGCCTTTTTAGGTCCAGGCGGCTAACCATCGGGAACGAGTAGTGGCGGTCGAGAACCGGCCGTCGGCGTAAAGGGAGAACCCTGATGGATTTGGCAACGGGCCTCGGCCTGATTTTCGGGTCGATTATCGTCGTCGCGTTGATCCTCATGGGTGGCGATCTCGGCACATTCGTCGACTCCCACGCGGCAATCGTTATTTTCGGCGGCTCCTCCGCCGCCACGCTGATCCGCTTTCCGCTTTCTTCAATCATGCACGGGCTCCCGCTCGGGGCGAAATACGCCTTCACGATGCGCAGAATGACCCAGCTCGAACTGGTCGATGAAATCGCGCGCCTTGCTGAAGTGGCTCGCAAGGCCGGCCCGCTCGGGCTCGAGAAGGAGCAGGTCGAGGATCCGTTTCTCGCGAAGGGCGTGCGTTATGTAGCGGACGGCTATGACGCGGCCTTTATCCGCGATGCGATGGAGCGCGAGCGCGAGACCTTCTTCATGCATCTCGACGAAGGCCAGAAGATTTACCGCGCCATCGGCGACTGCGCACCGGCCTTCGGCATGGTCGGCACGCTGATCGGCATGGTGCAGATGTTCGCGAACATGTCCGATCCTTCGAAGCTCGGCCCTTATATGGCGATCGCGCTGCTCGCGACGCTGTACGGTGCGGTGCTCGCGAACCTCGTCTGTCTTCCGATTGCCGACAAATTGCAGGTCAAGCTGCACGACGAGGAAACCAACCGCACGCTGATCATCGATGGGGTATTGATGATCCGCGAGTCGAAAAGCCCCGCAGTCGTGCGCGAGATGCTCGTCGCTTATCTTCCCGAGCGTCACCACGCCCAACCGGAGGCCGTGCCCGCCTGATCCGGCGGACACGAACAGGGTATGGCAGTCAAACGCAGACATGGTGGTCACGCAGGCGGTCACGGCTGGTTCGTGACCTTCGCCGATTTGATGGCGCTGATGATGGCCTTCTTCGTCATGATCGCGGCCTATTCGACCATGGATAAGGAGAAGATGAAGCTGATGACCGGCTCGATGCGCGATGCCTTCGGCACGCAGCGCGAGAAGCGGTTCACCGGCATGGTCGAAGTCGATGGCTTGCCGACCCGTCCGAAATTGCAGAGCGCGAAAAAAAATCTTCTCCCCGAAGAAACCAGCGAAACACCGGGCAAGGATGAGCAGGACAACGATCTCATCCAGGGGCTGAAAGCGATCCGGGATCGCCAGTTCGCGCTTGCCGCGGCAAGCCTTCGCCAGGCGCTTCAGGACTTGCCGGAGATTGCCGAACTCTCGAAGCACATCCTCTTCACCGAGACCAAGGAAGGGCTCAACCTCGAGATCGTCGATCAGGATGGCCGATCGATGTTTCCCGAGGGTGCCAAGGAACCGTATGAGCGGACACGCAAACTGCTGGTGAAGATCGCGGAAACGATCCGCGCCATGCCGAACCGCGTGATCATCACTGGGCACACCGCAGCACTCCGCACGCCGCCCAGAGGCGATTATGGCGCGTTCGATCTGTCGGCGGATCGCGCCAATGCCGTGCGCTCCATTCTCCAGTCGGCAGGCGTGCGCGCGCAGCAGATCGGCATGGTAGCAGGCCGCGCGGACAGCGATCCGCTGTTTCCTGAAGACCCGTATATGGCTGCAAACCGGCGTGTCACGATCACGCTGATGAAGGAAGCCCCGGTCGCGCCGCCGAATTTGCGGCCCTGACGCTTGACCGGAAAAACCCGGCGACGCATGAAAGCGCCCTTGTTTTCGGGGAGCAGGCTATGTCCGATCTGGCAGTGGAAGATCTCACGGTAGAGCAGGTGAAGGCCGGTCTCGAAGACGGCACCATCCTGCTGGTCGATGTACGCGAACCGAACGAACTGGCTGCCGAGGGCATCCCCGGTGCCGTCGGCTTTCCGCTTTCCATGTTCGATCCATCAGCGTTGCCCGATCCCGCAGGCAAACGGCTCGTCTTTTCCTGCCGTTCGGGGCGACGCTCCGTGATCGCTTCCAAAGCGGCGCAGGCCGCAGGGCTGCCTTACGGCGCACATATGGCCGGCGGAATCCTGGCGTGGAAAGCGGCAGGCTTCGATACGGAATCGGGATGACGAAACGATCTTCCGCAGTTGAGTAGCCGGAGATTGCCGACTAGTTTCCCCGCGAACCGTTGGTCGTGGGAGACGCCGTAAATGTACCTGGGCATTTTCAAGACACTCGTGATTGCTGCGTCGCTGTTTGCGACTGCCGCCGGCGCGCAGGAGCGCGTGGTGAATGTCTATAATTGGTCGGACTATATCGACCCGAAGGTGCTCGAAGAATTCACGAAGGAAACCGGCATCAAGGTTCGGTACGACACCTTCGACTCCAACGAGATCGTCGAGGCGAAGCTGCTTGCCGGAAAAACCGGATATGACGTCGTAGTTCCCGGCTCGACCGTGCTGCGCCGCCTGATCTCGGTCGGCATTGTCCAGAAGCTCGATAACTCGAAAATCCCGAACCTCACATATGCTTGGCCGGAGATCACGCAACGCCTCGCGGCCTATGATCCCGGCAACGAATACGCCGTGAATTATATGTGGGGCACCACCGGGATCGGTTACAACGTCGCGAAGGTCAAAGAGCGCCTCGGCGACGTTCCGGTCGATAGCTGGGACATTTTCTTCAAACCGGAGAATCTTGCCAAGCTCCGCAACTGCGGCGTCCATGTGCTCGACACTGCCGAGGAACTGCTGCCGGCGGCGTTGAAGTATCTCGGCCTCGACCCCGATTCCAAGAACGCGGCCGACATCGAGAAGGCCGGCGAGCTTCTTCTAAAGCTGCGGCCGAATATCCAGAAATTCCATTCGTCCGAATATTTGAATGCGCTCGCGAACGGCGAAATCTGTCTGGTCGTCGGCTGGTCGGGCGACGTATTTCAGGCGAAGAGCCGCGCGAAGGAAGCGGCGGAGAAAACCAAGAAACCGGTGGTCGAAATCGAATATGTCGTGCCGAAGGAAGGCGCGCAGATATGGTTCGACTCGTTCTCGATTCCCAAAGACGCGCCGAATCCGGAAGCAGCCTATGCCTTCATTAATTTCATGATGCGCCCGGATATCGCTGCGCGGAACTCGAACTTCGTCGCTTATGCCAGCGGCAACCTCGCAGCGCAGAAATCCATTGAGAAGGAAATTCTCGATAATCCCGCGATCTATCCGCCGGCTGATGTGTTCACGCGTCTCTACACCGTGACGCCGTATCCGCCGCAGTTACAGCGCACGGTGACGAGAGTCTGGACGCGGGTGAAAACCGGAAGGTAGGTTCTTGGCTCACCGCCAGCGGCGGTGCAGCCACAACCACTGCGCCGGATATTCGCGAATCCAGCCCTCGAAGACATCGGAGATTTGCTGGGTCGCTCCGTTGATCTCGATCTTGCCCTCGGTGTCGCGGGGCAGTTGCAGTTCTTCGGTGAGTTCCAGTCGGAAACGATTTCCGGGAAGACGGATGGCGCGGACCGCATGCACCGGGCAATCGACATTGCGCGCGAGCCGCGCGGGCAGGGGGCTCGCGCGGGTCTTGCGGCCGAACATCGTGATCTCGACGCCCCCGTTGAAATGCTGATCGACGATCAGCCCGAGATGACGACCCTGCTGCAGCACGCCGGTCATCGTAAAAACCGAGTGCCTGCTTGAACTGATCAACTCCGCCATCGCGCCGGTTCGTGTTTCGCGCACGAGCTCCGCGAAACTGCGATTGGCTGGCGGCTTGAAAACCACCGCGGTATCGAGCCCGTGCGCCGCCGCCGCTACGGCCGGCAATTCCCAGTTCGCAAGATGAGCCGAGACGAAGATCGCAGGTTTGCCGTCGTCGCGAAGCTGATTGTAGAGCTCCATGGTTCGCGGCGTGAACTCGATCCGCCCGGCATTGGGCTTTTCGGGATCGAAATCCCACATCTTCTGCAGATGGACGAATTCTCCGGCAACGCGTCCAAGGTTTTCCCAAACGCCGCGGACGATCTCTTCGATCTCTTCCGCCGACTTTTCCGGGAACGATGCTGCGAGGTTGGTTCGCGCGATCTTTGAATTGGGAACGAGCGGACCGATCCGGCGCGCAATTTTTCCGGCGATATTGGAGGACCTGTCCGGACCGAGCAACCGTAAGAGTGCAACGACGCCGCGGACGAGCAGCGTTACGAGGAAATCGCGTAGCCAGCCGAGCGGCGAGAACAGCCATTCGACGGTGCGATAGGTTTTCTCGACCCAGGGATATTTATAGCGCCAGTATTTGAGCTTGGTCCGGAAGGGAACGCCCATCGTCAGAAGCGAACTACGATCTTGCCGAACACCTTGCGGCTTTCGAGGCGCTCGAGCCCTTTCTCGAATTCCGCCAGCGGCAGTTCGGTATCGATCACGGGTTTCACGCCGCGTGCGATCTTGTCGAGCGCATTCGCGACGTTGCGGATCGTGAAGCCGAACGATCCGAAAATTTTATACTGCTGCTGGAAGAGCTGCATCAGGTTCATCTGCACTGTCGGACCGGAGGTCGAGCCGCAGGTGACGAGACGCCCGCCTTTCTTCATCGAGAGCAGCGAACCGTTCCACGTTTCCGCGCCGGTATGTTCGAAGACGACATCCACGCCTTTTTTCTTCGTCAGCTTGCGGACCACGCCTTCGAAGCGATCCTTGCGATAGTTGATCACCTCGTCGGCGCCGAGCGCCTTTGCCTTGGCGGCTTTATCGTCGTCGCCGACGGTCGTGTAGACGATTGCGCCGATATCCTTGGCAAGTTTGATCGCAGCGGAACCGATGCCCGAGCCGCCGGCCTGCACCAGCACCACTTCGCCCGGCTCCAGTTTCGCATTGTCGAAAAACATGTGCTCGACGGTGGCGAAGGTCAGCGGCGCGCAGGATGCATCGACCGGCGATACGCCTTGCGGAACCTTGATCACGAGCCGGGCCGGCCAGTTGTAGAGATCCTGCGCATAGCCATCGACATGGAAGCCGGCGAGCCCGGAGACATTCTCGCAGAGGTTGTCGCGTCCCTGCCGGCAGTTCTTGCATTCGCCGCAGGCGAGCGCGCCATAAGGCACGACCGGATCGCCGACCTTGAAGCCGCTGACGCCTTCGCCGACGGCGGCGATTTCGCCCGAGGCCTCCGCGCCGACGACGAGCGGCATCTTGCGCTTGGCGAAGGCCATGCCGCGCCAGCCCCATACGTCGATGTGGTTCAGCGCGACGGCATGCGTCCGGATCTGCACCTCACCGGGCGCGGGTTTGGCAGGCGGATCGATCTCGGAAATTTCGAGCTTGCGGTCTCCGAGCAAACGCAGTGCACGCATGGGGAATTCCAGTAAGTGGAAAAAGAGCAATCAGCGCTGGACGGGTAGGCCAGCCGAGCGCCCTCCGTCAACCCGAGCCGCCGCCGCGGTACGCCTCAGGCGGGGTCACCCGACAGCACGAGACACACGTTCTGCCCGCCAAAGCCGAAAGAGTTGGAAATAATGTTCCTGACCTTGGCGTCGCGCGCGGTGTTGCCGACCACGTCCAGCGCAAGCGCCGGATCGGGAATGGCATAGTTGATTGTCGGGGGAATGCGTTGGTGTTCGATGGTCATCAGCGAAACCACGGCCTCGATGGCGCCCGCCGCGGTAAGCGTATGTCCGATCATCGACTTGTTCGACGAAATCGGAATCTGTTTTGCACGCTCGCCGAAGACGGCGGTGAGACCGACGGTTTCCATCTTGTCGTTCTCGGGCGTTGAAGGTCCAGGCGCGTTGATGTGGTCGATGTCGTCCGGCGTCATGCCGGAATCGCTCAGTGCATGTTTGAGGCAGGCGATGATCGGCTTTCCGTCGGGGCTCGAGCGGGTGCGGTGGAAGCTGTCCGCGACCTCGCCGCAGCCGGCGACGACGCCGAGAATTTTCGCGCCGCGCGTGGTCGCGTGTTCGAGGCTTTCCAAGACCAGCGCGCCGGCGCCTTCCGCCATGACGAAGCCGTCGCGGTTCTTCGAAAAAGGCTTGGAGGCCTGCTCCGGCGGATCGTTATGCGTCGATAGAGCGGACAAGAGCGAGAAGCGGATCAATGCTTCCGCATGCACCGAACCGTCGGTGCCGACCGCGAGTGCTGCATCGCTTTCGCCGCGGCGAATGGATTCGAGCGCGAGCTGAATCGCAGTGCCGCCGGAAGCGCAGGCCGTAGAAATCGAAATCGGCATTCCCTTGGTGCCGAAGGTATCTGCAAGATGGTCTGCAACCGTGCCGTAGAGAAACAGCTCGTGCCATTCGGGATGCTTGCCGCGCGCCGAAATCTGGAGCGCCACTTCCGGCGTGTAAGGCTGGGCCGGGTCGGCCTCTGCAGCGAGCGCACGGCGCTGCGGCCACTCGACCTCGACTGGCGCAACCGCGCAGAAGAGGGGGCCCGGAAAGTTGCCTTTCGAGCCGGCGCCCGATTGCGCAACCGCTTCTTCCGCGGCAAGGCTCGCCAAGCGCTCGGACAATACCGGCGCGCTGACAGGCTGATCGAACAGATAATCGACGGTGCCCGCTATCGTTGTGCGCAGGCCATCGACAGGAAAGCGCTTGATCCGGTGAATGCCGGAAACGCCCGCGACAAGTTTCGCCCAGTTATCTTGCTTACCCTGGCCGAGCGAACTCACGAGGCCCATGCCGGTCACGACGACGATCGGCCTGCCTGACGAGTCCCTGAATGCTTTGTTCGTCATGACGGTTTCCTCAGATCGCTTCGACCACGCCGATGCCTTCGCCACGCCAGTGGCCGACCGTGGAGATCAGGATCGACTGTACGCCGTCAGCACCTTGTGTTTCGAGGGGCACCCCCGGCATGGCTGCTGGGAGTTTTCCTTCCGCAACCGCCAACGCGGCAAATGCAATGCCGAATACGAACATGGATTCGAAGGTTTGCCCCACGCGGCTTGCCACCGCGCGCACCGGCAGGTTCTGCGCTTTCAGGACGCCCGCTTCCTCGGCCGTGGCGGGCTCGACGCCGCTGGCCGTCGAATAAATTGCTCCCGCGTTCGGACTTTGCTTCCGCGCACCGGCAAACAAAGTGCCGACGGTTTCCGCAATGCTGCCGCTAGAGCTGCGTTTTGCACGCGCAGAGTCGACATGCGTGATTTTTGCAATCGGCTTTGCGCCGCGTGCTTCCGCATGCTGCCGCGATTCCAGCACAAGAAATGCGCTTCCCGTGCCCGTCGCCATGCCCGGCTTTCTGTCGGGAGCAAAGAGGGGTTTGAACTCGTCGCGGTAATGCATCTGCGCGAATTCCCATAACCCCAGCATATCCGGCCGCGCCGCGTTATAGGCGCCGCCGACGAGCGCGAGATCGCTCTGTCCGGCGCGGATGCGCGCATGCGCGGTCTGCACCGCCTGCACGCCCGAGCTTTCTTCGCCCATGAAGGTACGCGAAGATCCTACCACCCCATGCACGACGGAAATATTCCCGGCGAGCAGGTTCGAAAGCTGCGCGAGAAACAGCGTTGGACGCAGTTCGCTCTGCAGACGCTCGTTCAGCCGCGCTTCTGGATTGTTTGCGGTCCGCAGTTCGTCGGCAACGGAAGCATCGACCTTGACATCCCGTTCGCCGCCGGCCGCGGCGACAATCATGTCCATGCGCTTCAGCAAATCCTCGTTGCCCGCGACGCCAGCGTCGGTGAGCGCAAGACCGGCAGTATAGACGCCGATCCGCTGCCACAACTCCATCTGGCGCTGGTCGCCCTTCTTCGGAATCTGTTTGTCGAAATCGATCGCGCCGAGCGGATGAATGAGAAAGGTTGGAAATGCGCTGAAGTCGGTGACCGGCACATCGCCGCTGTTCAGCCGGCTGCGGTGAACTTCCACCCCTTCACCAAGCGAGGAGAGAAGGCCAATGCCCGTAATCCAGGTTTCGCGGCTCTGATCCATCATTTCACGCGGGGGCTGTGTTGAAGCCGATTTGTTCTGCGCGCTTGCGCATCACTTCTGCGAACTCCGGGTTGGGGAAGGGCATGACGCGAAGCGTGATCGTCGCGTCGGCGACGGGAGTGCCGTCTTCCTTGCGCACCTTGCACTTCGTCACGCCGAAGCCGGAGCCTTCGTGTTCGATCCGCGCTTCCGCCAGCAAGGGGGTCGACGGCTGCACGAAGGTGCGCATCTTCGCTTCCTTCACGGAAGCGAGAAATCCCATCTTCTCGAAGTTGAGCTTACAGAGCAGGATCCAGCCCGAGGCCTGCGCCATGAATTCGACGAACAGCACGCCCGGCACCAGCGGATGCCCGGGAAAATGACCTTCGAATACCGGGCTCGCCGCGGGGACGTTGCCCCGCACCAGAATGCGGCCCTCTGAAAGATTGAGCTCTTCGATCTTGTCGACGAGCTCGAAATATTCGAGCCGCATGGACGTCCTTACTTAGCTTATGCACCCTTGGCGGCAACGAGTCCGTCAATGCGCTCGGCGAGGTTCTTGAGCACGAAATACTGCTCGGTGGTCGCCTTGCCTTCGTTCACCTCCGCCGTCCACTGCTC
>CAUJKG010000332.1 GCA_963205465.1 Pseudomonadota bacterium
TCCAAGCGCTCGAAAGACGTGAATTTCGAGGGCGTGCAGAAAGACATCTACGGCCAGTTCGAAAATACCTTCATGATGTATCTGCCGCGGCTCTGCGAGCATTGCCTCAACCCGACTTGCGTCGCGTCCTGCCCTTCGGGCGCGATCTACAAGCGCGAGGAAGACGGCATCGTTCTGATCGACCAGGACAAGTGCCGTGGCTGGCGCATGTGCGTTTCCGGCTGCCCTTACAAGAAGATCTATTACAACTGGTCGAGCGGAAAATCCGAAAAGTGCATCTTCTGCTTCCCGCGCATCGAGGCGGGGCAACCGACAGTTTGCTCGGAGACTTGCGTCGGCCGCATCCGCTATCTCGGCGTCATTCTCTATGACGCCGACCGGATCGAGCAGGCGGCGAGTGTTCCCGACGAGAAGGATCTCTATGAGGCGCAACTCGACGTCTTCCTGAATCCCAACGACCCGGAAGTCATCGCCGCCGCGCGCCGCGACGGGATACCCGAAGCCTGGCTCGAGGGCGCGCGCCGCTCGCCGATCTGGAAGATGGCGATGGAGTGGAAAGTCGCGTTCCCGCTGCATCCGGAATACCGCACGCTGCCGATGGTTTGGTACGTGCCGCCGCTTTCGCCGATTCAATCCGCGGCCGCCGCGGGCAAGATCGGCCATGACGGCGAGATGCCTGATGTCCGCTCGCTTCGCATTCCGCTGAAGTATCTCGCGAACCTCTTGACAGCCGGCAAGGAAGAGCCGGTGGCGCTCGGGCTCGAGCGGATGCTCGCCATGCGCGCTTATATGCGGGCAAAGACCATCGACGGCGTACTCGATGAGAACATCGCGAGCCGCGTGGGTCTCACCGGACAGGCGATCGAAGAGATGTACCAGATCATGGCGATCGCCAATTACGAGGATCGCTTCGTGATCCCGACCGCGCATCGCGAGATCGACGAAGACGCCTACGACATCCGCGGCGCTTGCGGCTTCACCTTCGGCAATGGCTGCTCGACCGGCTCGAACGAGGTCGATCTGTTCGGCGCCAAGAAGCGCACGAAAACTCCCATGGAGGTTGCGTGATGAACATGCTCAAGGCGCTTTCCGCGCTCCTGACCTATCCGACGCGCGAGTTGCAGGAAGCCATTCCCGAGATCGAGCACATCCTGGATGCGTCCGCCAATCTCTCCGATGGCGCGCGCGCAGAGCTTCGTCTGTTGACGCAAAGCCTCGCGCAGGAGGATCTCTACGATCTGCAGGAGCGTTATACTGATTTGTTCGATCGCACCCGCTCGCTCTCGCTGCATATCTTCGAGCACATTCACGGCGAGAGCAGGGATCGCGGGCAGGCGATGGTCGACCTGCAGGACCACTATGCCGGGCACGGTCTTGAAATCGATGCCTCCGAGCTGCCCGACTTCGTGCCGCTGTTTCTGGAGTTCCTCTCGACCTTGCCGCCGAGCGAGGCCGCCGATCTCCTGGGCCAGCCGATCAACATCATCACGGCACTGGGCGAGCGGCTTGCCCGGCGAAATTCTCCCTATCAGGGCGTGTTTCAGGCGCTGGTTTCGCTTTCGAGCGAGTTGCCCAAGCGTGAGGCGGTGCAGGAACTGCTCGCGCAGCCGGATGCCGATGCCGACGATCTAGAGGCGCTCGACGCCGCGTGGGAAGACGAGGCCGTACAGTTCGGCCCCGGCGCGAGCCCGTCCTGCAAGGACGAAATCGTAACCAAGGTGCGCGCCGGCCGGCGTCCGGCGCCGGGCATGCAAGCTGCAAGCAACAAGCCTGTCATCCAGTATTCAGCAGGAGGCGAGAATGCGTGATGCCGTCAACCATATCCTGTTCGGCTGGTACCCCTATCTTTGCCTGACGGTGTTTCTGGTCGGCAGCTGGCTGCGTTTCGATCGCGAGCAATACACCTGGCGTAGCGGTTCGAGTCAGCTTCTGCGCCGCAGGCAACTGAGCTGGGGCTCGAATCTCTTCCATGTCGGCATTCTGGTGATCTTCATGGGCCACTTCGTCGGCCTGCTGACGCCGATATGGATCTTCGACATGCTCGGCGTTTCGCATGGCGCCAAGCAATGGCTTGCCATCATCGCGGGCGGCGTCGCGGGCGTGATGTGCTTTGTGGGAATCACCTTGCTCGTGCATCGGCGGCTGTTCGATGCGCGCATTCGCAGGACGTCCTCCTTCGGAGATATCGCGATCCTTTTGTTGCTCTATGCGCAGCTCATTCTCGGCCTTTCCACCATTCCGCTCTCGCTTGGTCATCTCGACGGGCATGAAATGGTGAAGTTCATGAACTGGGCGCAGGGCATTCTCACGCTGAAGCCCGGCGTCTCCGCGCTGGTCGCCGACGTCCACGTCATTTTCAAACTGCACCTTCTGCTCGGCATGACGCTGTTCCTGGTGTTTCCGTTCACGCGTCTGGTCCACATATGGAGCGCGCCGGTCTGGTATCTAGGCCGCCGCGGCTATCAGGTCGTGCGCACGCGCAAAGGCTCGCCCTCTGGCCGCGACGCGGCCGTCAAGACCTACACCGTGCAGGCGAAACGCCCGTCGTAACGAGGAATAGAAATATGTCCTGTTCGGTCCACAGCATCACGCTTCCGAAGCCGAAACCCATCAAGGTGAACGGCATCGAGGTGCCGCGCGCGGAGATTTCGCGAGAGGCGCAATATTATCCGGCGCAGAAACCGATCGACGCCTGGCACAGCGCCGCGAAAGCGCTCGTGATCCGGCATCTGTTGCTTGCGGAGGCCGGCCGTCTTGCCGTGGCAGCCACGCCGAAGACGCAGGAAGGCCGCACCGAAACC
>CAUJKG010000333.1 GCA_963205465.1 Pseudomonadota bacterium
CCGTGCTGCGTGCCCGCTGCCCTCGAGATGCTCTCGTTCATCAACGTTCCGCCAAGATCGTTGGCGCCACCTCGCAACAGCGCGCCAGCTCCCTCTGGCCCCACTTTCACCCAGGACGCCTGAACGTTCGGAATTAAGGGATGCAGGACCAGCCGCGCGAGAGCATGCATCAAACGCACTTCGCGCCAGGTCGGACCCTTCCGGGCCTGACCGCGCAGGGACATCGGCGCTTCCATATGCACAAAAGGCAGCGGCACGAACTCGGTGATGCCACCGGTTTTCTGCTGCAGATCGCGCAGCGCCAGCAAGTGACGCGCCCAGCTCTTCGGCGTCTCCACGTGTCCGAACATGATCGTCGAGGTTGTCGGCAAGCCCACCCGATGCGCCGCCTCGATCACCGCAAGCCATTGCGCCGTGTTGACCTTGTCCGCGCAAATGATGCGGCGGACTTCATCGTCGAGGATTTCCGCAGCGGTTCCCGGTAACGAACCGAGCCCTTCGTCCCGCAGCATGCCCAGAAAGCGGCTGACTGAAATCCCGAGCGTCGCCGCGCCTTGCGAAATTTCCAAAGGCGAGAAGGCATGGACGTGCATCTGCGGCACTTCGGCCTTCACCGCCCGCACGATATCGATATAGGTCTGTCCCGTGTAATGCGGATTGATGCCGCCCTGCATGCAGACTTCGGTGGCGCCTCGATCCCAGGCTTCGCGGACCCGGCGCGCTACTTCGCCCAGCGAAATATCGTAGGGCTTGCCGCGCAGATGATCGTGGCTCTTGCCTTTCGAGAACGCGCAGAAGCTGCAACGATAAATGCAGACATTGGTATAGTTGATGTTGCGATTGACGACATAGCGGACGACGTCGCCGCTGACGCGGCTGCGCAACTCGTCCGCGGCGGTGGCGATTTCCTCCACGCCAGAGTCTCTCGCTCCGAACAGGCTCACGATTTCCTGCTCGCTGAGCCGATCGCCCGCCAGCGCGCGATGGATCGCACCATCAAACTGCATCGAAGATTGCGCTGCTAGCGACGGCGCCGGAATCGACTCGAGCGAACCGGGCGACCAGCCGTCTTCGCGAACAAAACCGTTGCCGTCCACCAACTGCACGGCACGCCGCAGAATCTCGCCATCGAGCCAATCGGCGCTGAGATACGCCGGATAGGCCGCAAGCCGCGGCGCCAGCGCGAAGCCGGCCTCGCCCGTCTTTCGGCGAAGCTGCGAGATCACCGGCCAGGCCGCTTCGGGATTGACGTGATCGATGGTGACAGGCGAGACCCCGCCCCAATCATTGATGCCGGCCTCCAGCAGTTTCGGATAATCCGAATAGCTCAAATTCGGCGGCACCTGGATATTCATCGCCGGACCAAAAACGAGGCGCGCTACGGCGGCGGTCCAGAGCAGATCATCGAGCCCCGGCTCCTCGTTCTGCGAAAAGCGCGTATCCGGCTTGGCGCGGAAATTCTGGATGATGATTTCCTGGATATGGCCGTATTGCCGGTGCACGTCGCGCAACGCCAGCAGCGACTGGATGCGCTCGAGCCTGGTCTCGCCGATGCCGATGAGGATGCCGCTGGTGAACGGCACCTTCTGCCTTCCGGCCGCTTCGATCATCGCCATGCGAACCGCGGGGTCCTTGTCGGGCGAACCGAAATGCGCGCCGCCGCGCTGGCAAAGCCTCGGCGAGATCGACTCGAGCATGATCCCCTGCGAGACGCTGACCCGGCGAAACCGGCCGATCTCGTCTTCCGACATCACGCCGGCGTTCACGTGCGGAAGCACGCTCGTATTCTTCAGAACCAGTTCGCACATCGCCTCGAGATAGGCGTGCGTGGAATCATAACCGAGTTCCGCAAGCGCCTTTCGCGCAGCTTCGTAACGCAGCTCCGGCTTGTCGCCGAGCGTGAACAGCGCTTCGGTGCAGCCGGCCTGTTCGCCGTCGCGTACGATCTGCAAGACTTCTTCCGGCGACAGATAAGCCGCCGTCAGGCGCTTCGGTGTTTTTGCGAAGGTGCAGTAACCGCAGGTATCCCTGCATAGCTGCGTCAGCGGGATGAATACCTTGCGCGAGAACGAAATATTGTGCCCATGGCCTTCACGCGCCAAGCGCGATGCACTGGCGAGCAAATCCGGCAGCGCCATCGTTTCAAACTGGTGCAGCAGCGCTTCCGCTTCAGCGCGAGCATAGTCTTCGAACAGATTTGCATCAGTCATCGCGAGATCCATTTACGCGGCCGCCTGAGACTTCATTATAACCACCGCGGCTTGCTCACCCAAGAACACTTCGCGTCAGCCCTCGCAAACCCAGGACGCGGGCTCTTTTGTGACGGCACCATCGTGAAGACGATATTATGAGTTGTCCGGCCTGGCGAATTGCTGGGTCCTGCCCGCCTTGAAATAGGAATAAACGGTGTAGGCCACAACCAGCGACGTAACGCCGATAATGGTCGCGGAAATCGGACGCGTGACGATGATCGACATGTTGCCGTCGCCCATCAGCAGCGCCTGCCGCAACGATGTATCCATGATGTTCGCCAGAATGAAGGCCATCGCGAAGGGTCCCGCGTCGAGTGCGGCCTTTCGCAACAGATAGCCGGCGCCGCCGGCGATCATCAGCAGCCCGACATCCCCCCAGTTGCTCCTGAGGCTGTAGGTTCCGAAGATCGCTACCAGGAGAACCGCCGGGCCGAGAATCCAGATCGGCACACGCAGCAATTGAACCCAGAGCCCGACCAGCGGCAGGTTCAGCACCAGCAACATCACATTGCCGACGTACATCGAAGCGATCACGCCCCAGAAAATGTCCGGGTGCTTGACGAGCATGAGCGGGCCCGGCTGCACGTTCTGGATCAACAGACCGGCAAACAGCACGGCCGTCACCGCGTTGCCCGGAAGCCCAAGCGTAAGCAGCGGGACGAACGACGAAGAAGCCGCCGCGTTGTTCGCAGACTCAGGACCGGCGACACCGGCGATCGCGCCACGGCCGAATTTCTCAGGCGTCTTCGACAGCTTTTTCTCGAGCGTGTAGCTCATCAGCGAACCGATGATGGCGCCGCCGCCCGGGATCAACCCGACGAGAAAGCCG
>CAUJKG010000334.1 GCA_963205465.1 Pseudomonadota bacterium
GCGATCGGACCGAAAGAGGGCGAGATCGAACTGAAGCTGAATACCCGCAACCCGACGGTCGCGACCGCTTCCGAAGATTTCATCAAATCCGCGGACGCCGCACCCGGTTGGGAAGGGCAGCGCTGGGACGACAAGATCAGAGTGCCGATGACGACGCTCGACGCATTGATTGCGCGCCACGGCAAACCGGCCTTCGTGAAGATCGACGTCGAAGGCTTCGAAGACGCGGTACTGGCCGGTCTGTCTCAGCCATTGCCTGCGCTCTCGATCGAGTTCACGACCATCCAGCGCGATGTTGCGCTCGATGCGATCCGGCGGCTCGCCGGAATGGCACGCTATGGTTTCAACGCGGCCCTCGGCGAAAGTCAGGAATTCGCGCATCGCCAAGCGATTTCCGCCGAGGAAATGTGCCGCTGGATCGCGGAACTGCCGATCGAGGCGAATTCCGGCGACGTCTACGCCAGCCTGAATGACGCAGCCCTGACGGCCAATCCTTCAAGCTGATCCCGCAAACGTGCATGGGGCGGCTTTCGCACCCGGCCTACACTGGAATAAATAAAGAGTCTGGTGCACCGCTTTTGCGGCGGGGAGGGAACATGGCCGACGTTATTCCGTACAACCCGGAGGAGAAGGGGGCCCAGCCGCCCTCTCTGTATCCTGCCTACAAGTCGACGGTATTGCGCGCGCCGAAGCAGCCGCTCGTCATTCTGCCGCACACGCTCTCCGAAGTGACCGGCCCGGTCTACGGCCACGGCAAGGTGCTGCCGGTCGATGCCGATCTCACCAAGCAGCATGCTGGCGAGCCGCTCGGCGAGCGCATCATCGTGAGCGGACGGGTGCTCGACGAAAATGGCCGCCCGGTTGCGAATACGCTGGTGGAAGTCTGGCAGTGCAATGCTGCGGGCCGCTACATCCACGCGCGCGACCAGCATCCCGCGCCGCTCGATCCGAATTTTTCCGGTGCGGGCCGCATCGTTACCGACGCCGAAGGCAACTACAAATTCACGACGATCAAGCCCGGTGCCTATCCGTGGCGCAATCATCCGAACGCCTGGCGTCCGGCGCACATCCATTTCTCGATGTTCGGGCCAAGCTTCATCAATCGCCTCGTCACGCAGATGTATTTTCCGGGCGATCCGCTGTTTGCCTTCGATCCGATCTATCAGGGTATTCCGGACGAGAAGGCGCGCGCACGCATGGTGAGCCGCTTCGACATGGATACGACCATTCCGGAATGGGCGCTCGGCTACAAGTTCGATATCGTCCTGCGCGGCCGCAACGCGACACCGATGGAGGATTGAGATCGTGAGCAAGCAGCGTCTTGGCCAAACGCCGTCGCAGACGGTTGGTCCATTCTTTCATTTTGGTTTGCCGTATGAA
This sequence comes from Pseudomonadota bacterium, assembly GCA_963205465.1. Lineage (GTDB taxonomy): Bacteria > Pseudomonadota > Alphaproteobacteria > Rhizobiales > Xanthobacteraceae. The sequence goes on from CAUJKG010000334.1 coordinate 1,381, forward strand.
GGCGACAGCAATCTCATCGTGGGAGATGCGCAAGGGCAGCGTATCATCGTCGAGGGGCGTGTAACCGACGGCGCCGGAGAAGCCATTCCCGACGTGATGATCGAAATCTGGCAGGCCAACGCCGCCGGCAAATACGATCATCCCGAAGACACGCAGGATAAGCCGGTGGATGAAGGCTTTCACGGCTTCGGCCGCTGCGCGACCGACAACGACGGCGTATTTCGTTTTCAGACCGTAAAGCCGGGCGCGGTTCCTGGTCCCGGTAACTCATTACAGGCACCGCACCTCGTTACCTTTGTGTTCGGTCGAGGGATGCTCAAGCAGTTGCTCACGCGAATCTATTTCGAGGACGAAGCGCACAACGCGCACGATCCGGTGCTGGCGCTGGTTCCTGAAGCGCGGCGCAATACTTTGGTTGCGCGCAAGATCAATCCGTCGACCTACCGACTCGACATCGTGCTGCAAGGCGAGGGCGAGACGGTATTCTTCGAGTACTGACAGCGGAAATCTGTTTTGCGTTCGTGAAAAGTCGCTTTGCCGAACAATTGGAATGATTCGCGAGAAGCGCAGGGTTCCCTTTGGGACTCTGCGCTTGATAGGCGATTCATATCAAAGCGTTGTCGATTACGTTGCATTCCTCAATCTACTGATCTGCTTCTCAGCAATTCGTTGTAGTCGCCTGCGTTCAATGCTGCGACGCAAGATAAATATACGCTTGCTTTACCCCGTAACTATTCTGCAAAATCGTTGGAGCGCCAACTGGCGCTTCATGGAAACGCGGCGAAGACCGCGGCCCGGCTCTCTATGTTTGGAAAGCCGGTGTTAGGGAGGACTTGTTCTATGCCGACCATTAAAGGTTCGAGCGCGCCGGTAGCCGGCCGCCGGAAGTTCCTGAAGACTGCCGGTGTCACCGGTGCTGCAGCCGTTGCAACCATTGCCATGCCGCAGGTATCGCGCGCGCAGACGCAGGTCTGGAAGTATCAGTCGACTTGGCCTTCGAAGGACATCTTCCACGAGTTCGCGGTTGATTACGCGAACGTCGTCAACAGCCTCTCTGGTGGCCGCCTGAAACTCGACGTTCTCGCTGCCGGTGCAGTCGTTCCCGCTTTCCAGATGGCAGATGCGGTGCATGCCGGCGTGCTCGACGCCGGTCACGGCGTGTCCGGCTACTGGTACGGTAAGCACAAGGCTTATTCGCTGTTCGGCACGCCGCCGTCCTTCGGATGGGATGCCGCGAGCTTCCTTGGCTGGTTCTATAACGGTGGTGGCGAGACGCTCTACAAGGAGCTCGTCAACAACATCCTGAAGCTGAACCTCACCGGCTATCTCTACTTCCCGATGCCGACCCAGCCGCTCGGCTGGTTCAAGAAGGAAGTGAAGTCCGGCGACGACTTCAAGGGTCTGAAGTATCGCACCATCGGTCTGTCGGCCGAAATGTTCAAGGAAATGGGCGCTGCCGTCACCATCATGGCCGGCGGCGACATCGTTCCGGGTCTCGATCGCGGCTTGCTCGATGCGGCTGAGTTTAACAACCCGTCGTCCGATATCATCCTTGGCTTCCCGGACGTCGCCAAGTTCTACATGCTCGGCAGCCACCATCAGCAGATGGAAGCCTTCGAAGTCATCTTCAACAAGGCGAAGGTCGATGCGCTGCCGAAGGAGCTGCAGGATATGCTCCGTTATGCTTCGCACGCTTCGTCGTCGGAGCAGATCTGCAAGGCTTACGATCGCTACTCGAAGGATCTCGAAGAGATCAAGAAGCGTGGCGTGAACGTAGTGAAGACTTCGCAGCCCGTGCTCGATGCGCAGATCACGGCCTGGCAGAAGGTCATTGCCGAGCAGTCGAAGGAGCCATTCTTCGCGAAAGTGATCGACTCGCAGAAGGCCTGGAACAAGCGCGTGTTCGCTTACACCAGCGTCAATAATCTCGATTCGCAGGCGCTCGCTGCGGGCCACAAGACACTCATTGGCTAATCGCCATAGGTAAAACGGAACCCGCGCGGATACCTTCCGCGCGGGTTCTTCTATTCGCGCGCGCAACGTAAACACTGCATAACAAATTTGCCGGCAGTGTCAGTTTTGCGCCTTGCTAAGACGCTTGTCCTCGTAGATTTACGGGTAGGCATAGGGAGGGCTGCAATGAAGAACATCGCGTTGATTCTCGGCGTGATCGGCGGAGCGTTCGGCTTATGGGCCGGTTTTACGTTCTACGGCGCCGACTATGCTGCGGCGTTCTCTTCGCCCAAGGCATTCTTTCACGTTACCGGCACGCTTGTTCCCGTGCTCGCAATCGTCGGCGGATTGATTGCGTCACGGCGGCCTTCGGTGGGTGCTGTGCTCATGATCGGCGCGGCGCTCGCGATGATCCCGATCTTCGGCCTCAAGTGGCACACGGTGATGGCCGTTACTTTCTGCGCGGCCGGCGGCGTTGCCGCGACCTTGCTGATCGATGAATCGCATCAACTGGGCCTGCGCATCGTTGACGCGATCAGCACATGGGTCGGCAAGACGGTCGGCTGGGCGATCCTGATCCTCACCTTCGTCACTTGCTACGAAGTTTTCCTGCGTTACGTCTTCGGCGCGCCGACGACCTGGGCGTTCGATGCGAGCTATATGCTTTACGGCGCGCTTTTCATGTTGGCCGGCGCCTATACGCTTTCGCGAAACAGTCACGTCCGTGGCGATTTCCTCTATCGCGCCTGGCAGCCGCGTACCCAGGCGGGGATGGATCTCACGCTTTACGTGCTGTTCTTCTTTCCGGGCATTCTCGCGCTGCTTTATTCCGGCTTCGGCTTCGCCGAATTGTCCTGGCTCATGAAGGAGCGCTCCTCTGCGAGTCCGAGCGGCCCGCCGGTCTATCATTTCAAGACGCTCATTCCGGTGACCGGCGCGCTGATGCTCTTGCAGGGCATCGTCGAATTCATGCGCTGCATCCTCGCGGTTCGCGACGGCGCATGGCCGCAACGCCTGCACGACGTGCAGGAGCTCGATCAGCAGATGCTGCAGAAGGCGGAGCAGGGCGAGTATCAGACCATCAAAGATCTCGAAGAACTCGGCCAGCGTAAGGGAGCAGTCTGATGTCGGCGTGGCTTGCAAGCTGGGGGATCGGCAACCCCGAACTGGGCGTGATCATGCTCGTCCTGTTCGTCGTCTTCATCATGCTCGGATTCCCGATCGCCTTTACCCTAATGGCGCTCGGCGTGTTCTTCGGCTACTACGCGATGGGCGATCTCGTGTTCTCGCTTGTCGTGCAGCGCACCTATTCGGTGATGACGAACGACGTGCTGATCTCGATCCCGCTTTTCGTCTTCATGGGCTACGTGATCGAACGCGCGAACGTGCTGGACCGGCTGTTCCGCTCGTTGCAACTTGCCGCCGGTCCGATTCCGGCTTCGCTTGCGCTTGCGACGCTCGCGACCTGCGCCATCTTCGCGACCGCGACCGGCATCGTCGGTGCGGTTGTGACGCTGATGGGTCTGCTCGCGTTCCCGGCCATGCTCCGCGCAGGCTACGACGTCAAAATCTCCGCGGCGGTGGTGTGTGCCGGCGGTTGTCTCGGCATTCTGATCCCGCCGAGCGTCATGCTGATCCTTTATGGCGCGACCGCGGGCGTTTCGGTCGTGAAGCTGTATGCCGGCGCTTTTTTCCCCGGCATTATGCTTGCCGGCCTCTATATGCTGCTGACGATCCTGTTTGCCTTGCTCAATCCTCGTCTGGCGCCGAAGCTGCAGGCTACGGCATCGGATGCGGACAAGGAGCTTTCGCCGGGCACGTTGAAGTTCTTCCGCTCGCCGCTGCCGGCAATCCTGTACGCTGCTTTCGTCGCTGCCGTGATCTGGTTCCACGATCTCGGCGTGACCTGGATCGGCATCTTCGTGATCTTCGGTATCGGCAACGCGATCTATGCCTATAAATTCCCGGGCGTTTACTTCACGATCTTGAGTTCGTTCCTGCCGCTCGGCGCCTTGATCGCCGCGGCGCTCGGCTCGATCGTGCTCGGGATCGCGACGCCGTCCGAAGCGGCGGCGATGGGTTCGCTGGGCGCGCTCATTCTGGCGCTGCTTTACGGCGCGAACTACGACGTCGGCTGGAAGCGCGCGCTCGTAACGGTTTACGGCGTCGCCGTAGGCGCATTGCTGATCGGCCTGTTCCTATTCGTGCCGTTCCGCGTCTTTGCGATTACCTTCCTCGTCATGACGCTGGCCGTCGTATTGCCGCTGATCACTTTCAACCGCTTCGGTTACACGGCGCTGCGCGATTCGGTCTATCTCACCGCGCGAACCACCGCGATGGTGTGCTGGCTCTTCATCGGCTCGTTCATCTTCTCAGCGATCTTCGCCTATCTCGGCGGCCACGGCCCGATCGAGAAGTTCGTGCTCTGGATGAACCTGAACCAGACCGGTTTCATGGTTCTGGCGCAGGTCATCATCTTCGTGCTGGGCTGGCCGCTGGAGTGGACGGAAATCATCGTCATCTTCATGCCGATCTTCCTGCCGCTCCTGAAGACCTTCGATATCGATCCGCTGTTCTTCGGGCTTCTGGTGGCGCTGAACATCCAGACCTCGTTCCTGTCGCCGCCGGTTGCGATGGCGCCGTTCTATTTGAAGGGCGTTGCGCCAAGCTGGGTCAACATCAACGACATCTTCCGCGGCGTGCTGCCTTACATGCTCGTCGTGATCGTCTCGATGGTGCTGCTCTACGCTTTCCCGCAGATCGGTCTGGCCCTGCCGAATTACCTCTATCCCGGGAGCCCGTCGAAGGTCGTCGGTTTTGCGGCGGGGATGAACCCTGTCTATCTATTCGGCGCCGGATTGGTCGCGGTCGCCATCACTGCGACGACGTTGTGGGCCGCACTGCCACGGGGCGGGAAATATCACCGTTTCGTGGACACGGAGCGGGAGCAGTTTGTGGCGGTGTTCTTCGCGGCAATGGTGGCGA
>CAUJKG010000335.1 GCA_963205465.1 Pseudomonadota bacterium
TCGGAGAGGCCGATCTTGTCGGGCTCCAGCGAATGCAGTTGCGCAATCGTAGCGTTCTGCGCGTCCCAGATCGCGGCGCGCTCCGCCGGATTGGAATCCGGCATGTGCAGTTCCCAGAAGATGCGGCCTTGCTCGAACGACATGACGTAGAATGCAGTGCCGACCACGCTGTCGTCTTCGCAATAGACCAGCGCCTCCGGCACCGGAAATTTTTGTGCGCCGAGGGCAGCCATTACCTTGTATTCGCGGTCGACCGCGTGCGCCGAAGGCAGGAGCTTTCCGGGCGGCTTCCGCCGCAGCACATATTTGCGCGCCGGGGTTTCCAGAAGATAGGTCGGGTTCGATTGCCCGCCTTTGAACTGCTTGACGGCAAGCGGCCCGGCAAAGCCGGGAATCTGCTTGGTCAGATATTCCTCCAGCCGTGCCGGATCGAAGGCGAGCGCCTGCACCACGTCCTTGGTGCCTGAGAAGGCTTCCTGGCGATTGAACTCGGTCATGTCCTGCCCAGATTTTATGGCTTGTTGGGAAGGATTATAGCGGGGTGGCCGGGACCTTCAAAGTTCGCAGGGCGGAACGCGCTCGTCACGTCCGCCCGAAAAACTCCAGGAGCGCTGCCGCCGTCTCTTCCGGTGCTTCCTCGGGCAGAAAATGCCCGCAGTCGATGGCGCGGCCTTCGAGCTTGGTCGCCCATGGCTGCCAGATCTTCAGCGGATCGCCGCCCGAATTCGGAATGCCGCGCGTGCCCCATAGTGCGAGCGTAGGGCAGGCGATCTTCTTGCCCGCGTTGAAATCCTCTTCGTCGAATTGCACGTCGGTCGATTGCCCGGCGCGATAATCCTCGCAACAGGCGTGGATGCGTGCAGGGTCTTGAAAGAATGCGCGGTAATGCGCGAGCGCCCGCGGATCGAATTTCTTCAGTCCGTCCGGCGCCCAGCTGCCGAGCGTCCAGTCGATGTATTCGAGCGGCGCTTTCCCGATCAGCATTTCCGGAAGTGGCGCGCGCTGCGCCAGAAACGGCCAGTGATAGACCACCATCGCGCGTGCAGCATTCATGCCCTTCCACATGTCGAGCGTCGGAATGATGTCGAGCACGGAGAGCTTCGTGACGCGGCCAGGGTGGTCGAGGGCCATGCGGTAGCCGACACGCCCGCCGCGGTCGTGCCCGATCACGCCGAACTGGATATACCCCAGTTTCTGCATCACCTCGATCAGTGCATTCGCCATCGCGCGCTTGGTATAAGGCGCGTGATCGGCGTCTTCCTTCGGTACGTCGCTCCAGCCATAGCCGGGTAGGTCGGGCAACACGAGTTTGAAGTGTTTTGCGAGTGCAGGCGCGATGCGGTGATATTCGACATGCGTTTGCGGAAAGCCGTGGATCAGGAGCAGCGGTGGTCCTTCGCCGCCGGAACGCGCGAACAGTCTCCCTGCCGCCGTGTCGATCCAATGAGACTCGAAGCCGGGGAAGAGGTCCGCGAGTTCCGTCATTTTGCTTTCTCGCTTGTTGATTTTTCTCTTGCGATGGCCCGCCAGCCGATGTCGCTGCGATAGAAGCCCTGTGGCCAGTCGATCAGCGCGATCGCTTGATAAGCGCGCTCACGCGCCTCGGTGACGGTCTTGCCGATTGCGGTCACATTCAGGACACGGCCGCCATTCGACAAAATCTTGTCGCCGTCACGCCGGGTGCCGGCATGAAACACGGTGACGCCTTCGACCGCATTGGCCTTGTCGATACCGCCGATCACATCACCGCTCTGGTACGAACCGGGATAGCCCTGATTGGCAAATACGACCGTGATCGCGACCTCGTCGCGCCAGCGCACGCTCGATTTGTCGAGTTCGCCGTTCGCGGTAGCCAACATCAGCGTCAGGAGATCGTCCTTCATGCGCGGCATCAGCACCTGACATTCGGGATCGCCGAAGCGCACGTTGTATTCGATCAGCTTCGGCCCGTCCTTCGTGATCATCAGCCCGATATAGAGCACGCCGGAATAAGGCGTGCCGGCGCGGGCGAGCGCACGCGCGGTCGGCCGCACGATTTTCTCGAGCACTTCCTCTTCGATCTCTTTCGTGAATACGGGCGCCGGCGAATAAGCACCCATGCCGCCGGTGTTCGGCCCTTGATCGTTATCGAAGACGCGCTTGTGATCCTGCGCGGAAGCGAGCGGCAGCACCTGCTCGCCATGCACGAGGCAGAAGAAGCTCGCTTCTTCGCCTTCCAGAAATTCCTCGATCACGACCGGCGCGTTGCCGCCCATGGCGAACACCTGATCGACCGCGAGCAGCGCTTCTTGCTTTTCCATGGCGACGATCACGCCCTTGCCGGCGTGCAGGCCGTCGGCCTTCAGCACGATTGGCGCACCATGCTTTTCGATATATTTTCGCGCTTCGTCGCGGCTCCGCGTTTCCAGAAATGCGGCAGTCGGAATGTTGTTTTCCGCGCAGAGCCGCTTGGTGAAGGACTTCGAGCCTTCCAGCGTTGCCGGAATTTTCTGCGGGCCGAACACCTTGATCTTGGCTGCGATCAGGGCATCGGCGAGGCCCGCGGTCAGCGGCGCTTCCGGTCCCACCACGACGAGGCCGATCTTCTTCTCCTTGCAGAAGGCGATCACCGCCGCGGGGTTCTCGACCTTCAGCGCGACGATTTCCGCGTCCTCCGCGATTCCGGGGTTCCCCGGCGCGGCATAGAGCGTGGTGAGCAGGGGGCTCGCGGCGAGTTTCCAGGACAGTGCGTGTTCGCGGCCGCCGGAGCCGATCAGGAGTACGTTCATTAGCCGCTACCGGGATTGAAGGATTACGAGCCGCTTGATGTATCATGCGAAGCCAGCCAGTTAGAGTCGCGAATGCCCGCATCCACAGCACCGACCAATCTGCCGGAAATCTCGGTTTCCGAGCTGTCTCTGTCGCTCAAACGCACGGTCGAGGAAGCCTTTCCTTATGTGCGGCTGCGCGGCGAGATTTCGGGCTATCGCGGCCCCCACTCCTCGGGCCACGTCTATTTCAGCCTGAAAGACGACAGCGCCAAGATCGACGCGATCATCTGGAAAGGGGCGTTTGCCCGCATGCGCTTCAAGCCCGAAGAGGGCATGGAAGTGATTGCGACCGGCAAGGTCACGACCTATCCGGGAAAATCGAGCTATCAGATCGTGATCGACGCGCTGGAGCCCGCTGGCGTCGGCGCGCTGATGGCGCTTCTGGAAGAGCGCCGCAAGAAGCTCGCCGCCGAAGGACTGTTCGACGAGGCGCGCAAAAAACCGCTGCCCTACCTCCCGCGCGTGATCGGCGTCATTACCTCGCCGACGGGAGCCGTGATCCGCGACATTCTCCATCGCCTGTCGGACCGCTTCCCGCGTCACGTCATGGTCTGGCCGGTCCGCGTGCAGGGCGAAACCTGCGGCGCGGAATTGGCCGCCGCCATCGAAGGTTTCAACGCTTTTGCCGAAGGTGGAGCGATGCCGAGGCCGGACGTTCTGATCGTCGCGCGCGGCGGCGGCTCGCTCGAAGACCTCTGGGGCTTCAACGACGAGATCGTGGTGCGTGCCGCGGCAGCAAGCAAAATTCCGCTGATCTCGGCAGTCGGTCACGAAACCGATTTCACGCTGATCGATTTTGCCGCCGATCGCCGCGCGCCGACACCAACCGCCGCGGCGGAAATGGCGGTACCCGTGCGCTCGGAACTGATCGCGCTCTCGCGCGAGCGTGCGGCGCGGCTCGTGACCTGCTGGTCGCGGATGATCGAGCGGTTGAAAACCGAACTGCGCGGGCTTGCGCGCGGCGTGCCTTCGCTCGACAGCCTGCTCGCGATGCCGCGTCAGCGCTTGGACAATGCGAGCGCGCGGCTGCCGCGCGCCTTGCGCGCCAACGCGCATGCGCATCACGTGAGATTCGAGAAGATTGCCGCCCGGCATACGCCGCACGCGCTCGTCGCGCGTTTCGAGCGCTTTCGCGAGCGGCTGGATAGCTGCGCTAGCCGAAACCTGCGCGCGCGGGATCATGTGCTGAAGAATGCCGCGGCGCAGCTAGCGTCCTTGGGGCAGTTGCTGAAAGCCTTCAGCCACAAGGGCGTGCTGGAGCGGGGTTTTGCGCTGGTGCTCGGGCCGGATGGGCATCCCGTGCGTTCCGTAGCGTCAGCGCCCCCCGGCACTCTGCTCGAAATCGAGGTGAGGGACGGCCGCTTCGGCGCGACAGTCGCGGGAACTCCGCGAGCCGCGCCGAGAAAATCTGTCCCTGCGGCTGCAAAACCCGCGAAGCAGGGCAGCCTGTTCGACGAATAGGTCACGATCATGCGAGCGCTGCAAAATTACGCTTTGCGCTTCCAGCCGGTTCGTTCCATATAACAGCCATCATGAACCGGTTCGAACGCACCCCCCTGGCAGCCGGCGAGGCCGAACTGCGCTATCTCGATGGCGACTACCGCATCGTCAAGCCGGGTAGCTATGTGCGTTGCGCGGTGACCGGTACGCCGATTCCGCTCGACGAGTTGAAATACTGGAGCGTGGACCTGCAGGAGGCTTATGCCTCGCCGGAGGCCGTCATGGCCCGCTTGCAGGGAATGCGGCGTTAAACGCCGAGCGCTGTTCCGATCATTGCCAAAGCCGCGGCTTCGTCGTCGAAGGCGAGGCTCACGCGAAGTTGCTTCGATTCCGCGAGCAATCCGGCAAGCGCCGGATCGCCCTGCATGCGGGCCGCATCTTTCTCGGTCGTGACAAGCTGCAAAGCCGTTTTGACGGATTGCGCAAGCAGGTCGCTCGCGTCCGCGGATGTGTAGCGGTGATGATCACCAAAACTTTTGCGCGCGGCGACGATAGCACCCGCTTCTTCCAGCGAACGGAAAAATTTTTCCGGCGCACCGATGCCGGCATAGGCGAATACGCGGACGCCTGAAAGCTGCGCCGCCGATTCCGGTTGCGCGGCGAGTTTGCCATGCAACACCGCAAGCCCGGCTTTCTTTGCCAGCGTTTCCGCCCGCGCGCCGACCTCGC
>CAUJKG010000336.1 GCA_963205465.1 Pseudomonadota bacterium
CGCTGCCGAGGCGAAGAAGGCGCCGAACAGCGTCAGCACCGCGCCCGCCGCCGTGGTCGAACTCCACGAGGTCATGCTCAGATGCGGCGAGAGCATGATGAGCACGCCGGCAAAGCCGACGAAAACCGCGCTCCAGCGCCAGAGACGCACGACCTCGCCCAGAAAAATCGCGGCCAGCGCCACGTTGAACAGCGGCATGACGAAGCCGATCGCGGTCGAATCCGCGAGCGGCAACCGCTGCAGGCCGAGGAAGCCCAGCACCATCGCGATGAGGCCGGTGAAGGCGCGCGTCACATGCCGCGAAGGATACTTCATCCGCAACCCGGAACGCAGTTCGCGCTGCCAGATCAGCATGAGCAGGAGCGGCAGGAGCGCGAGAAAGCTGCGAAAGAACACCACCTCGCCGATCGGAATACGCTCGCCGAGCGCACGCACGAACGCGCCCATCAGCGTGAACAGAAACGTCGCGCCGAGCTGGAGCGCAATGCCGAGAAAGACGTTCATGGAAAATGCAAAGCCGGTTGCATCACCAGCTATGCCTTTTTATTGCACGAAGATAAAGCCCGCCCTGCGCATAGCGCCATGCAAGAACTACCGCCGTGCGGCCTGGATCGCCTGCCAGATGCGCTGCGGCGAAGCCGGCATGTCGATATGCGTGATGCCGTAACCCCGATGCAGTGCATCAACGACCGCGTTCATGATCGCTGGACACGAACCGATCGCGCCCGCCTCGCCTGCCCCCTTCACGCCCAGCGGATTGGTCGCGCAGCGCACGTTTTTCGTTTCGAAGGCGTAGTTGGGCACATCCGCCGCCCGCGGCAGCGCGTAATCCATCAGCGAGGCGGAGATGAGCTGCCCGTTTTCGTCATAGACCGTATCTTCCATGATCGCCTGTCCGATGCCCTGCCCGATCCCGCCATGCACCTGACCTTCGAGCAGAAGCGGATTGAGGGTCACGCCGAAGTCGTCCACCACCGTGTAATTCGTGAAGTCGACATGCCCCGTCTCGGGGTCGATCTCGACTTCGCAGATATGCGTGCCGTTCGGATAGGTCGGCGCGGGCGGCATGAAGTTCTTCTCGACGCCGGTGAGCTGATCCGCGGAAACGCCGGGCTTTGCCGCAAGCTCGGCAAAAGATAGCGCCCGGTTGGTGCCGCGCACGCGCACGAGCCCGTCCGCAATCTCGATTTCGCTTTCATCCGCATCGAGTTCTCGTGCAGCCAGCGCTTTCAGCTTGCCCGCGAGCGTCACGGAGGCTTTCTGCACGGCCGAGCCGCCGGTCGGCAACCAGCGCGAGCCGACCCTGCCGCCACCCCTGGGAATGAGATCGGTGTCGCCAGTGATGACGTCGATCTCTTCGAGCGGCAGGCCGAGTTCGTCATGCACGAGTTGACGGAACGTCGTCGCGTGGCCCTGCCCGTTCGTCTGCGTGCCGATCAACACCGTCGCCATGCCGTTGGTTTCGATGCGCACGGTGGAAGTCTCCGGCGCGGTCTGGCCGCAAGCTTCGATGTAGCTCGCCATCCCGATTCCGCGCAGTTTGCCGTTCCGCTTCGACTTCGCATGACGCGCGGCAAAACCGGCATGACCGGCGGCTTCCAGCGCACGCGTCAGATGCTGATCGAAATCGCCGCTGTCGTAAACGCGCGCGGTCGCGGTCTTGTAGGGCATCGCCTCCTTGCGGATGAAGTTGCGGCGGCGGACCTCTTCCGGCGCGATACCGGTGTCGAGCGCGACCGCATCGACCAGCCGTTCGATCAGATAAGCCGCTTCCGGGCGGCCCGCGCCGCGATAGGCATCGACCGGCACGGTATGGGTCCAGACGCTGTGCACGCGGCCATAGACCACCGGAATGTCGTAGACGCCGGTCATCATCGACGCGCCGAGATAGGGAATATAGGGCGCTACTTCCGAATAATAGGCGCCCATGTTCGCGGTGCAGTGGAGCCGCATCGCCAGGAACTTCGCGTTCCGGTCGATCGCCATTTCCGCGATCGTGACATGGTCGCGGCCCTGATTGTCGCCGATGAAATGCTCGCTGCGATCCGCGATCCACGCCACGGTGGCGCGCAGCTTCTCGGCGGCAAGCGCGGCCAGCACATATTCGCGATAGGCCGGCGCCTTGGTGCCGAAACCACCGCCGACATCGTGGGTGAGCACGCGCAGGCGGCTTTTGTCGAGCTTCATGATTCCGCAAACGCTCGCGTGAATCATGTTCGCGCCCTGACTGGACACCGTCATGGTATAGCGCCCGTCGTCGCCATAAGAGACCACCACGCCGCGCGTCTCCATGAAGTTCGTAACCAGCCGCTGGTTCACGATCTCGATCTTCACGATCCGCGCGGCGGCATCGAACGCCTGTTGTGCCGCCTCTTTGTCGCCGACGTCGGCGATATAGGCTTTGTTGTTTTCGCGGCCCGGCCAGACTTGTGGCGCACCGGGCTTTGCCGCGGACGCGGTACCGGAAACGGCCGGCAGCGGCTCCCACTCGACCTCGATGGCTTCGAGCGCGTTGCGCGCGGCCGATATGCTGTCGGCGACGACGAAGGCGATCGCGTCGCCGACATGCCGCACTTCATCCGTGCAGAGCACTTCATAAGGCGGCACGAAGCAGGACTTCTCGTCCACCGGCTTGAGAAAGGCGGCGGCGCGGCAGGCAAGATGATTGCAATGCGTCACGTCGGCAGCCGTCAGAATCAGCTTCACGCCCGGTAACGCTTTTGCCGCTTGCGTGCTGACGATCCTGAACTTCGCATGCGCATGCGGCGAGCGGAGCACGGCGGCGCGCAGGCTCGCTTCCGGCACGCAATCGGCGACGAAGCGGCCCTGCCCCGTGATCAGCGGCGGATCTTCGAGACGCCGGTGCGGTTGCCCCGCGCCGAATTTCAGCGGCCGCATTCGCTCACTCCATCAATGCTCCGTGCTGGTAGCGGGCACCGCCTTGGCCTTTCGCTGACCGATACGGCGCGCGACCACATAAAACACCGGCGTGAAGATCAGACCGAAAATCGTGACGCCGAGCATGCCGAACACAACCGGCGTGCCGAGCGCCTGACGCAACTCCGCGCCGGCGCCGACCGCCAGCATCATCGGCAGCACGCCGAGGATGAAGGCAAGCGACGTCATGATGATCGGCCGCAGCCGCAGCCGCGCCGCCTCGACCGCCGAATGCCAGACATCCTCGCCGCGATCCTCGATCTGCTTCGCGAACTCGACGATCAGAATCGCGTTCTTCGAGGCCATCGCAATCAGCACGATGAAGCCGACCTGCGTCAGGATATTATTGTCCTGCCGCCAGATGAATACGCCGACGATCGCCGCGATCAGACACATCGGCACGATCAGGATGACCGCGAGCGGCAGGCGCAGGCTTTCGAACTGCGCCGCCAGCACCAGGAACACGAACACCGTCGCCAGAATGAAGACGAAGATCGCGGTATTGCCCGCGCGCAATTGCTGGAACGCGAGCGTGGTCCATTCATAAGAATAGCCCGGCGGCAGCGTCTCCGCGGCGAGCCGCTGCATGATCTCGATCGCCTGCCCCTGACTGTAGCCTTGCGCCGCGGAGCCATCGAGTTCGGCTGCGGGATAGAGGTTATAGCGCGGGATGCGATACGGCCCGGACTGGTCGCGCACCGTGGTGAACGAGCCGAGCGGCACCGTCGCACCCGCCGCGTTGCGCACGCGTATTTTCAGCACGTCCGTGGGATCGAGCCGGTCGCCGGCTTCCGCCTGTGCGATCACGCGGAACGTCCGCCCGAACAGGTTGAAGTCGTTGACGTAAGACGAGCCGATATAGGTTTGCAACGACGAGAACACGTCGGTGATGTTGACGCCGAGCAACTGCGCCTTCTGCCGGTCGATATCGAGATAGAGCTGCGGCGTCTGCGTCTCGAACAGCGAGAACACCTGTTGCACGCCCTGCGTCTGCGCGGCCTTGCCCATCATCTGATAGACTACGCCCTGCAACGCCGCGGCACCTTGCCCCGAGCGGTCCTGAATCATCATGCGGAAACCGCCGGCATTGCCGATACCCTGCACCGGCGGCGGCTGCACCACGATGGTCAGCGCTTCCTGGATCGGCGCAAGCTTGGCGAACAACGCCTGCTGGACGCCGCTCGCCGTCAGGCTGGAATTGCCCGCGCGTTCGCTGAACGGCGACAGCACCACGAAGATCGCGCCCGCGTTCGGCGCCACCGAGAAGGTCGCGCCGGAGAAACCGACGATGTTGATCGCATGCTGCACGCCCGGCACTTCGAGCGCCGCCTTGGTCGCACGCTTCATGACCTCGTCGGTGCGGCTGAGCGCAGCACCCGGCGGCAATTGCACGGCGATGATGAGATAGCCGCGGTCCTGCTGTGGAATGAAGCCCTGCGGCGTGCGGGTGAACTGGAACATGCCGAAGGCAACCGTCGCAACATAGAGCACGAGCATGATGCCGACGATCCGCACCGCCCGCGCCGCCAACCGCGTGTAGCGGCCCGCGAGCCAATCGAAGCCCTTGTTGAACCAGCCGAAGAATTTGCGGATCGGAATCGCCAATCCTTTCGGCGGCTCGTGGCTGTGCGGCCGTAGCAAGAGCGCGCACATCGCCGGCGAAAGCGTCAGCGAAACCGTAAGCGAAATCGCGGTCGCCGAAATGATGGTCAGCGCAAACTGCCGGTAGAACTGGCCGGAAATGCCGGTGACGAAAGCCGCCGGCACGAACACCGCGGCAAGCACCAGCGCAATCGCGACCAGCGCGCCGCCGACTTCGTCCATCGATTTGTGGGTCGCTTCCTTCGGGGCCATGCCGGCTTCGATATTACGCTCGACGTTTTCGACCACGACGATGGCGTCATCGACCACGATGCCGATCGCAAGCACCAGCCCGAACAGCGTCAGGTTGTTGATGGTGAAGCCGAACACCGTCATCAGGAAGAAAGTGCCGATGAGCGAGATCGGGATCGCCAGAATGGGGATCACCGCCGCGCGCCAGGTTTGCAGGAACAGCACGACCACGAGGATCACGAGGATGATCGCCTCGAACATGGTCTCGACGACCGCGTTCACCGACTCCGCGATGAACTGCGTCGGGTCGTAGATGATGTCGTATTTGACACCCGGCGGCAGCCGCTCGCCGAGCTGCTTCATGGCGTTGCGGATCGCGGTCGCGGTCGAAAGCGCGTTCGAGCCCGGACGCTGGAAGATCGCAAGCGCCACCGCCTCGTTGGCGTTCAAGTACGAATTCGAGCCGTAATCCTGCGCCGCCAGTTCGATCCGCGCGACGTCCTTCAAAAGCACGTTGGCGTTGGCCGTGGTCTTGACCACGATATTGGCGAACTCTTCCGGATTGGCGAGACGCCCTTGCGTCGTCACCGCGATCTGGAACTCGCGCCCAGTCTCGACCGGCGGCGCGTTGAGCACGCCGCCCGCGACCTGCACGTTCTGCCGCTGCATGGCGGCGACGACGTCGTTCGCAGTCAACCCCAGCGTCTGCATGCGGCCCGGATCGAGCCACACGCGCATCGCATAGTCGCGGCTGCCGAACACCGTGATCGAACCGACACCGTCGACGCGCGTCAGCACGTCCTTGATCTCGAGATTCGCGTAGTTCGAAACGAACAGCGCATCGCGCGACTTGTCGGGCGAATAGAGATGCACGATCAGCATCAGGTCGGGCGAGGATTTCGTCACCGTGACGCCGATGTTGCGCACTTCCGCGGGCAGCCGCGGGTTCGCGATCGCGACGCGGTTTTGCACCTGCACCTGCGCCTGATCGAGGTTCGTGCCGATGTCGAACGTGACCTGGATCGTTAAGCGGCCGTCGGCGGTCGAGTTCGACGACATGTAGAGCATGCCCTCGACGCCGTTGATCTGCTCTTCGATCGGCGCGACCACCGTGGTCGCCACCGTTTCCGCGTTCGCACCCGGATACTGACCGGACACGTTGATGACCGGCGGCGCGATCTCGGGATATTGCGCGACCGGCAACCGCAGGAAGCTCACCGTGCCGAGGATCACGATGATAATCGAAACGACGGAGGCGAAGATCGGCCGGTTGATGAAGAAATGCGAAATCGTCACGAAACTGCCTCGCTACTTCTTCTGCGCCGGCGGCGCGGGCTGCTCGCCCTCTTTCACCGGCGTGACCTTGGTGCCAGGGCGCGCGCGCATCAGACCGTTGATGACCACGCGGTCGTTGGCGTTGAGGCCGCTGCGGATCACGCGCTGCGTGCCCTGCAGCGAGCCGAGTTCGACGAATTTCTGCTGCACGTTGTTCTCGGCGTCGACCACATAGACGAACTTGCGGATCTGCTCGGTCCCGATCGCGGAATCCGGCACCAGAAGGGCTTCGTATTCGGCCGAGCCCGGCACCAGAATTCTGCCGAACATGCCCGGCGTGAACAGCGCGTTCGGATTGGCGAAAACCGCGCGCCCGCGGATCGTGCCGGAGCTCGTATCGATCACGTTGTCGACGAAGTCGATGCTGCCTTTATGGCCGAAGGTCTTTTCGTCGAGCAGGCGCAACTCCACCGGCAACTTCTTGCCGCGCTCGTCGGCGCGCCCGGCATTCTGCGCGATGCGCTGGTAGCGCAGATAGGAGGCTTCGTCGAAACTGAACTCGAAGCGGATTGGATCGGTCGAGACGATGGTTGCAAGCAGCGTGGTGTTGCCCGGCACCAGGTTGCCGGGAGAAACGCGGCGGTCGCCGATGCGCCCGGTCACGGGCGCACGCAGCTCGGTGAATTCGAGATTGAGTTCTGCGGTCTTCACCGCGGCTTCGGCCGCCTGCAACGCAGCGTCCGCCGCGCGCTTGGCCTGTACGCGCTGATCAAAGAGTGCTTCGGCAATAGTCTTTTGCTGCAAAAGCGTTTCCGCGCGACCAAGGTCGGCCGCGGTCAGGTCAGCCTGCGATTTTGCGCGCGCAAGATCGGCACGCGCCTGGTCGAGCGAAGCCTGGAACGGACGCTGGTCGATCGTGAACAGAAGATCGCCCGCCTTCACGAGTTGGCCGTCGGTGAAGTGGATCTTCTCCAGATAGCCCGAAACGCGCGCGCGGATTTCGACGGCATCGACCGCCACGAAGCGGCCGACATATTCGTCGCGATCGAGGAGCTTCTGCGATACGGGGCTCGCCACCGTCACTTGCGGCGGTGGTGGTGCAGGCGGCGTGCTCTGCCCGCACGCGGCAAGCAGGAGGGCCATAGAAAGCGCGGCACCGAAGGCCGCTATCGGACGATGCATGGGTTATCTCGGGCTATGGCAAGTCGGCGGAGTTCATACACCGGCAGAACCGGTTAGTCACATGCGCCTTACGAATAAGGCGAGCCGGACCTGCCCCGTAGGATTACGCGGCGCGCACAAGACTTCTGAGCCATTTTTTGCCCAGAAGTGCCCAGATCAGCGCAAGATACGTAACCCCGCCGAGTATCGCGAGCGCGAGCAGGAGCGATTCGTCGCGGAGCGATGTCATCACGGCAAAATATGGCGCAAGCAGCCTGATTGCGAAGAAAAGCACGAGGGCCATCGCCGCACCGGCGGCGACGATTCGCCCGCCATGGGCGAGCGTATGCTCGCCGGGCTTCGGAAAACCGCGCCGGCGCGCGAACCAGATCAGGAGCATCAGGTTAAGCCAGGCTCCGGCCGCCGTGCCGAGCGCAAGCCCGACCTGCGCGAGCGACCCCATCAACGCAACTTTGAGCGCAATGTTCAGTGCAACACCGGCAAGGGCCGCGATCACCGGCGTCGCGGTATCCCCGCGCGCATGAAACGGCGCCACGAAGCTGCGCATCACGACGAAAGGCACCAGTCCGGTCGCGTAAGCCGCCAGCGTTTGGCCCGCCGCCGCGGCATTGGCGGTGGAGAACGCACCGCGCGCGAAGAGTGCACGCATGATGAGTTCGGGAATGACGAGTGACGCCACCGCGCAAGGCACCGCGAGCAAGAGCGCGAATTCGATGGCCTTGCCCTGCGAAGCCGCCGCCCCCTTCTCGTCGCCTGCAGCTAACCGCCGCGCCATTTCGGGCAGCAGCACGGTGCCGACGGCAATGCCGACCACGCCGATCGGAAGCTGATTGATGCGATCCGCATAATAAAGTGCCGACAGCGCGCCCTCCGGCAGGAAGGTCGCGATGATGGTGTCGGCAAACAGCGCAAGCTGCACGCCGCCCGCACCGATGATCGCCGGGCCCAGCGCCTTCAGGAATTTTTTGGTGGGCTCGTCGAACTTCGGCAGCTTCAGGCGCAGACCGAAACCGTGCTTCTCGGCGTCGCCCGCGACCAGCGCGAGTTGCAGAATGCCCGCGATCAAGACGCCCCAGGCCGCGGCATGCCCCGCGGTCGGAAACAGCGCCGCATAAGTCAGCGTGCCGATCATCGCGAGATTGAGCAGCACCGGCGCACCGGCGGCACTCGCAAAGCGATTGTTTGCATTCAGCGTACCGGCGATCAGGCTTTCGATGGAAATCAGCGCAAGATATGGGAACGTGATCCGCGTCAACGCAACCGCGAGATCGAAGCGCGAAGCGTCAAGCCCCGGCGCGAGCAGACGCACGACTTCCGGCGTGTAGATCAGCGCCACGACAAGCAACACGGCCTGCAGCAAGATCATCGCAAGCGCGAGCCGGTCCGCGAAGCTACGCGCGGCCGCCACGCCGTCCTGTTCGAGCGTACGGGCATAAGCGGGACCGAACGCCGCCGCGAAAGCG
>CAUJKG010000337.1 GCA_963205465.1 Pseudomonadota bacterium
GAGCTGCATCTCACCCGTTTTTCGCTCGAGACGCTAAAAAACGCCCCGTTCAGTTCGATTTCACGTCGGACTTTGTACCGGGATTCGCCTCGTCTTTGGCAGGGCAAAGCTTCTCGACGTCGATCCCACGCTGCCGGAGACTTTCGACAATTTTGGGGTAAAGGTAAGCACCCAGCATATCGTAGCCGGCTGGCGTGAAATGCGAGCCATCCGGCGCCCGGAGCGCAATCAGCGTGCCTTTTTCGTCGGGGCCGTAGGTGGAGAAGACCTCTTCGGCTTCGGGCTTGATCCGCCAGGGTTCCACATAGGTCACCGACGGCTCGTTCAGCGCCTTGATCGCCTCGGCATAAATCGTGTTCTTTTCCTTGGCTTCCTTGTCCGCAGCCTTGTCGCGCAACACCGGAACGCCGAGCCAGAGCACACTCGCCTTCATCGAAGTCGCGTTCTTGACCATGCGCTCGACGATCGTGCGATAGGCGCCGGGCCACTCGGGCGAATAGATCTGCGCGTTCTTGCCGTCGGGATCGTAGATCGGGTTGCGATCGTTGAGCCCCATCGAGACGACGTAAAGATCTGCCTTGTAGCGCTTGCCGATATTCAGCACTTCGCGCGGCCAGTTGAATTTATCGAGCCGTGTCAGTCCCGTGCCGTTCTTGCCGAAACGCTCGGTATCGATTGCCGCTTTGAGGCAGGCATTCTTCGCGATGTGCCGGGTCACGCCCTGCCAAAGGCCGTCCGCCATCGAGTCGCCGACAAAAGCGATGCGGACCGGCTCGGGCTTCGTGTTCTGCGCTTGCGCAACAACAGCAAAAGCCATGACAGCCGCAAAGAGGACGGGAAGCTGGCGAGATTGAAGAAAACGCATGAGATCAGTGCGAAGGGACGAAGCTGCCGGTGAAGCGACTCGTATCCGGCCAGCGGAATTCGAGCGAGAAGAACGAATTACCAGCCAACACTCGACGCTTCGGCGCCGCAGGGGCGATCGGCGCGAGCGAGGCTGATGTCACTACCGTTCGCACGCGCGGGCGCTCTTGCGAAGTCACGTCTGCGGGAGGTGTGTGCTTGCGCGCGGCAGGGCGTTCGTTTCGCGCTGGAGGTTCGGCGCGCGCAGGCGCTTCCGCGCGGGCGGGAGTAATGCTCGCGACCTGATAGCCGGACACGGCAGCCGCCTTCGACCACATCGCGCGATAGCCTTCCATATTGAAATGCACGCCATCCTTGGAACGCACCGAAGGCGTGCAGAGGTTCGCATCCCGCATGCTGACGTAGGTAACACCGGTACCCGAGAGTCGCGCGCGAAGCATGCCGTCGAGTTCGGCAGCGCGCTTGTCCCATGGCTTGTTCACGCAAGGTGGGCCGATCCAGACCAGCTTCAGGCGGGAGGCTTGCGCGGTCTGCACGAGCTGGTCGATGCCTTTTTCGAGTCCCTTGATCGAACCGACGGCATCATTGGTGCCGAGGCTCATGTAAACGGTGCTGCCAGGCCGAACCCGGCGAAGCTGATCCAGTGCCTTGCCACCGCGGATCGATACGGAATTTGCGGCGCGGTTCTCGAAGCCGGAGGCCATGGAGATCCCGACGCCGAGACTGTCGCCGGTGACGACCTCGCCGGCAGCCCATGCCGGCACGGCTGCATAAAAAACAAAGCCCGCAAGCGCGGCCGGAAGGAGGATGCGGACACGAGACACGTTAGAAGCCACCAGTCGGGATACCTGCGTTCTATCCTCGGAAGTCATGCTTAATAAAGGGTAAGCCGCAGGCATTTCACGCCTATCCTGCCGCAGTTTTGACCTTCATCCTGCGGTTTTGCCGCAGCTGCAATGCTTCACCATCTGAATCAGGCGGTCTTGCGGCCACGATTCAGGGTGAGGCGAATTTTGCAGCCTTTTGAATCACTTGCCGGCCGAAACCAATGCTTTCAACGCTTACAGTTATGATTCAACTGCAAGCGCTTTACGAGCGGGTCGCGCGGAACGCCGGCTGGCCTGCCTTCACGGCGGCGCGGATCTCGTCCGATTGCGCACCGTGGCGCGGCGATGGCCGGTCGTAATGCAGTGGCGTGCCGGTCATGACGATCGGCGCACGCACGCCCGGAATCGAACCGCCCTTCGCCTCTTCGTCCGGCAGGTCGATCCGCATCTTGCGTGCGATCACCTGCGGGTCGGCAAACACCTCATCGATGGAGCGGATCGGCCCGGCGGGCACGCCGGCCTTCTCGCAGGCTGCAAGCAGGTCGTCGCGCGTGCGCTGTTTCGTCTTCGCCATCAGCGCCGGGATCAATGTCGCGCGGTTCTCGTTGCGCTTGCCGTTCGAGGCGTAGCGCGGATCGTCGCGCACTTCCGGTAGGCCGAGCATGTCGCAAAACGCTGCGAATTGCCCGTTATTGCCGACGGCGATGATCATGTAGCCGTCCGAAGTTTCGAACGCCTGATAGGGCACGACATTCGGATGCGCGTTGCCCATGCGGTGGGGCGCCTTGCCCGACACGAGATAGTTCAATGCCTGGTTGGCGAGCACGCTGGTCTGCACGTCCAGCAAGCTCATGTCGATATATTGCCCCTCGCCGGTCTTCATGCGCGCGATCAGCGCCGCCTGAATTCCAATCGCGGAATAACATCCGGTGAAGACATCGACATAGGCAACGCCGGTGCGCATGGGCTCGCGGTCCGGTTCGCCGGTGATGTCCATGATACCGCCCATGGCCTGGATGATCAGGTCGTAACCGGGGCGCGGCGCATAAGGTCCGGTCTGTCCGAAGCCGGTGACGGAGCAATAGATGATCTTCGGATTGATCTTCTTCACGCTCTCGTAATCGAGGCCGTAGTTCTTCAGGTCGCCGACCTTGTAGTTCTCGATGACGACATCGGCTTCCTTCGCGAGCGCGAGCACGAAGTCGATGTCTTCCTTCTTCCTGAAGTCGGCAAGCACCGAACGCTTGCCGCGATTGATCGCGTGATAATAGGCGGCGGAAAGGTTCTCGCCGTTCTTGCCCTCGACATAAGGCGGGCCCCAGGTGCGGGTCTCGTCGCCCTGCCCCGGCCGTTCGACCTTGATCACGTCCGCTCCGAGATCGGAGAGGATTTGTCCTGCCCAAGGCCCCGCGAGCACGCGCGCGAGTTCGAGTACCTTGATGCCGTCCAGCGGAGCGGTCATTCGCGCGCCACTTACTGCGAGAAGGCCTGAATGCCGGTGATGCCCCGACCGAGGATCAGCGCATGCACGTCGTGCGTGCCCTCATAGGTGTTCACCGTTTCCAGATTCATCACGTGCCGCATTACATGGTATTCGGCCGTGATGCCGTTGCCGCCATGCATGTCGCGGGCGACGCGG
Organism: Pseudomonadota bacterium; assembly: GCA_963205465.1. Lineage (GTDB taxonomy): Bacteria > Pseudomonadota > Alphaproteobacteria > Rhizobiales > Xanthobacteraceae. Next base: position 3,331 of record CAUJKG010000337.1, read on the forward strand.
GCGATATCCAGCGCCTTGCCGCAGTTGTTGCGCTTCACGATGGAGACGGCCTCCGGCGGGCAGCGGCCTTCGTCCATGAGGCGAGTGACGCGCAACGCCGCCTGCAGCCCGAGCGCGATCTCGGTTTGCATGTTGGCGAGCTTGAGCTGCACGAGCTGGGTCGCGGCGAGCGGACGGCCGAACTGCTTGCGGTTCAGCGTATAGTCGCGCGCGGCGGCAAAGCAGGCTTCCGCCGCGCCCATCGCGCCCCAGGCGATGCCAAGGCGGGCGCGCGTGAGACAACCGAACGGGCCGGCAAGGCCGGAGACGTTTGGCAGGATCGCATCCTCGCCGACCTCGACGCCTTCCATCACGATCTCGCCGGTGATCGACGCCCGCAACGAGAGCTTGCCCTCGATCTTCGGCGTGGAAAGCCCCTTCATGCCGCGCTCGAGGATGAAACCGCGGATGCGGCCACCGTCGGCGTCCGACTTCGCCCAGACGACGAATACATCGGCGACCGGCGCATTGGTGATCCAGAGCTTCGCGCCGGTGAGTTTATAGCCATTCGCGGTCTTCTCGGCGCGGGTCCGCATACCGCCGGGGTCCGAGCCGTGGTCCGGCTCGGTAAGGCCGAAGGCGCCGACCATCTCTCCGCTCGCAAGCTTGGGCAGATACTTCATGCGCTGCGCTTCCGAGCCATAGGCATAGATCGGATACATCACGAGCGAGGACTGCACGCTCATCGCCGAGCGATAGCCGCTATCGACACGCTCGATCTCACGCACAGCGACGCCGTAGCTCACATAGTTCAGGCCGGCGCCGCC
>CAUJKG010000338.1 GCA_963205465.1 Pseudomonadota bacterium
AACTCGATCTCGATCACGTCGGTCTGGGTGTTGCAGATCTCGAGGCGGCGCGCGCGTCGTTTGCGAAGCTCGGTTTTCGCCTGACCGCACGCAGCATGCATGCAGGCGCGCTGCAGCCCGGCGGGCCGGTGGTGCCGTGGGGATCCGGTAATCACTGCGCGATGTTCGAGCGAGGCTATTTCGAGCTGCTCGGGCTTGTCGATGGTACAATGCACAGCACCGTCAAGCGGATGATCGCGCGCTACGAGGGATTGCATATCGTGGCGATGAAATGCGCATCCGCTGCGACCGCTTATGAGGCTCTTGTGACGGCAGGCGTCGCCACGGCAGCGCCGGCCGCGCTGGAGCGCGACGCGGCGTTCGGCGTCAATGACGAATCGGTGCGCCGCGCACGGTTTCGTAATATCAATCTCGATGAAGCGCGCCATCCGGAGGCGCGCTTTATTGTTATTGAGCACGTCACGCCGGAAGTGTTGTGGCAGCCGCATCTGCTTCAGCACGAAAATGGCGCGAAGGAACTGTCGTCCGTTTATTTCGTGACGCCGGATGTTGCCGCGACGGTCGAGCGCTTTGCGCGATTTCTGGGTCCGGCAACCTATTCGGGAGACGTGGCCTGCTTCGAGCTGGCGCGCGGCAGGTTCTGGGTCATGTCAGAGCCGCGTATGCGCGATTTATCCCCGGTTCTTCGCGATGGTCCTGTCCATCGTGTCGCGGCAGCGGAGATCGGCGTTGAATCGCTGGACGCATTGCGCGCGCTGTTCGATCGTCGTGCGGTCCGCTACGTCGAACAGCAATCGCCAGAGCCGGCAATATGGGTCGGTCCAGCGGAAGCGAGCCACTGCGCACTTGTGTTTACGCAAGTCCGCTAATTGGAAGAATGCAGTAGGGAAGTACGGAATATGAAGGCAGCGGTTATTTACGAGCACGGCGGTCCGGGCAGCATCAAATACGAGACGAATTTTCCCGATCCCGTGGCGGCGCCTGGCGAAGTCGTCATCAAGGTGCACGCTGCATCGCTCAACTACCATGACGTATTCACGCGCAATGGCATGCCGGGCATCAAGGTGCCGATGCCGATGATCATGGCGCTCGATTTCGCGGGTGAGATCGTCGAAGTAGGCGAGGGGGTCGAGGGCGGCTGGAAGAAAGGCGATCGCGTGATGATCGACCCTTCCGACCGAAAGAATTTCGGCGGTGTTCTCGGCGAGGTTCGACATGGCGGCCTGGCTGAATATTGCGCCGTTCCCGATCATCATCTTGTGCGTCTGCCCGATGATGTCAGCTACGAGACGGCTGCGTGTCTGCCGGTCGCTTATGGCACCGCGCTGCGCATGATGGTGACGATCGGTAAGGTGAAGGCAGGCGAGAAGGTGTTGATCCTTGGTGCCTCTGGCGGCGTCGGCACCTGCTGCGTGCAGCTTGCCAAGCTCGCCGGTGCGGAGGTGATCGCGGCGGCGTCGAGTCCCGAAAAGCTGCAGCGACTCAAAGAACTCGGCGCCGATCATCTGGTGGATTACAAAAAAGAAGACTTCATGAAATGGGTCTTCGCCAATTTCGGAAAGCCGCATCGCCGGCTGTACGAAAAGGGCATGGACGTCGTGGTGAACTTCACCGGCGGCGATACCTGGGTCAAATCAATGAGGACGCTGCATCGTGGCGGACGGCTGCTGACCTGCGGCGCGACGGCCGGCTATGATCCGCAGGAGGATATTCGCTTCATCTGGACGTTCGAGCTGCAGATTCTCGGCTCGAACGGATGGATGCGCGACGATCTCATCAGTTTGCTCAAGCTTGTGCAGGATGGAAAGCTGAAGCCCGTTGTGGATCAGACCTACAAGCTTTCCGAAATCAACAAAGCCTTCGAACGAATGGAAGATCGCCAATTGTTCGGCAAGATCGTGGTGGTGCCATGAGCGAAGCGCCGGCAAAAAAGCTGGGGAAGGCCGATATCGAGGCCATCTTCAACCGATCGCCGTTTATACGGATGATGAATCTGGAAATTCTCGAGACTGACTACGAAGCATCGCGTTTCTCCGCGCGTATGCCAATGCGGCCGGAGTTCGAGCGGCGTCCCGGCAGCGAGCAGTTTCACGGGGGAGTGCTTGCGGCATTCATCGATGTGGTCGGCGATTTCGCGCTGGGCATGCTCGTTGGCGGCGGCGTGCCCACCATGAATCTGCGCATCGACTATCTGCGTCCGGCAACCGGAAGCTATGTAGATGGTGTTGCGGTAGTGCGCAGGAGCGGGCGTACTTCCGCGGTGGTCGATATCGATGTCTATTCCGCGGATCGGAAGCTCGTGGCCGTCGGCCGTGGTACTTATGTTCCAATAACGGGATAGTCGTGCAGTAATAGGAAGGTTTCAGGAGGGAAGGACATGAAGCACTCGAAAATTGCGCTGTATGCCGGCGCGGTAGTGGCTGTTTCCACATTCGCGATTGCGAATGTTTCAGCGCAGGAAAAGTTGACCAAGATCGTCTATGGCAACGTGACGTCGATGACCTTGTCTCAGGGCCCGATGGTAGCGGCCAAGCGGCTCGGCTATTTCAAGGAAGAGGGGCTTGACGTCGAGCTGATGGGCTTCAAGGGCACCGGCACGCTCATTCCGCAGATGCTCGCGAAGCGTGTTGATATCGGATATCCGAACCCGGACACGCTCATCATTGCGCGTTCGCCCGGCAAGGAAAAACTGCCGCTCAAATTCTTCTACAACATGACCCGCAGTTCGGGCTGGGAATTTGCCGTGCTGGCGGATTCGCCGATCAAGTCGATCGCCGATCTGAACGGGAAGTCTGTCGGCGTAGGCGCCATGAGTTTCGGCAACGTGCCGATCACGCGGGCGCAGTTCAAGGATTTAAAGATCGAGGCTACACTGGTGCCGGTAGGAGTCGGCTCCGCGGCTTTCCTTGCGCTGAATGAAAAGCGCGTCGATGCCCTCAATCTTTTCGACGCGCAGCATGCCACGCTCGAAACGGAAGGCACCAAGATCCGGCGGTTGCCGCAGGGAGAACGTTACGAAGCGCTGTTCAGCAACGGCTTTGTGGCTCACGAAGATCTCATCCGCGATAAGCCGGAAGTTCTGGTCGGATTCGGTCGTGCAATCGCCAAGGCAACCCTGTTCTGCGAAACCAATCGTGCCGCCTGCGTGAAGATGTTTTGGGAAGAGTATCCAAACGCGAAGCCGAATGGTGACCCGGCGAAAGTGCTCGCCGATGGCATCAAGGTATTCTCGTCACGCTTTGACAAGATGCTCAGCTTTCCCAAGGATCGTCCGCGGCAGTGGGGACATTTTGATGCGCAGCCATGGCGTGACTTTGCCGCCGCCCTCTTTGACGGCGGACAGCTTCAAACCAAAGATGTCGATGTGGAGTCCTGCTATACGAATGCCTTCGTCTCGAAGTTCTCCGATTTCGATGCGAATAAAATCATAGCGCAGGCGAAGGCTTATAAGGACTGACAGGGATGATCCAAGAGGGGATCCCGACCATGTCCGGAGAGTTGATCTTCAGAGCCGAGAATCTCGGGGTGACTTATCAGTCATCCCGGGGTCCGACGCCTGCGCTGGAGAATTTCAGTACGGAGATGGCCAAGGGGGAGTTCGTCTCCATTTTGGGGCCGTCGGGTTGTGGAAAGTCTACGCTGCTCAAAGTGGCCGCGGGCCTGCTCACTCCCTCGTCCGGTGTCGTCGAGCTTGCCGGCGAACCGATCACGGGACCTCGCCGCGACGTGGGCATTGTTTTTCAACAGCCGACCTTGCTGAAATGGCAGACCGTGCTCGACAATGTGTTGCTGCCCATCCGTACGCTGGGCATGGACCTTGAAGTAGGCCGCGCTCGCGCCCACGATTTATTGCGTCTTGTCGAACTGGAGAATTTTGAGCGGCATTATCCGCACGAGCTGTCGGGCGGCATGCAGCAGCGTGTCGGCATCGCGCGCGGACTGGTGCACGATCCGAGCCTCTTGCTGATGGACGAGCCCTTCGCCGCGCTCGACGCTATGACCCGCGAAAATATGATGATCGAGTTGCAGCGGATCTGGATGGAGACACGGAAGTCGGTGATCTTCATTACGCATTCGATCCCCGAGGCGGTTTTCCTTTCCAGCCGCGTGCTTGTGCTGTCGCATCGTCCGGCGCGAATTCTGAAGGACGTAACGATCGATCTGCCGCTACCGCGGACACAGGAAACGCTCGGCAGCGCGAGATTTGCCGAATTGTGCAGCGAGCTGCGGGCCATGTTCTCGCAGACCAAGAAATAGGCGCGATCCATGAACGAGAACCTGAAGTCGATCTTCTATCCGCTGTTGCTGCTTGGTGGGTTGCTCGTGCTGTGGGTGTTCGCGGTCAGGAATTGGGGTGTGCCCAATTATATTCTGCCGTCGTTTGAAAGCGTGCTTGGTGCGCTGCACCGTGGCTATATCGAAGGCGCTTATTGGAAGGACTTCGGCTATACGCTGAGCTCCATGTTGCTCGGCTATGTCAGCGGCTGTGCGCTGGCCTTCATCATGGGCATGATGTTCGCGGAGTTCAGGTGGCTGGAGCGGCTGCTTTATCCTTTCGTGCTGGGGCTGCAATCCATGCCTAAGGTTGCGCTCGCGCCGCTGATTTTGGTGTGGTTCGGCTTCGGTATCGGTTCGAAGGCCGTCATGGTTGCGCTGGTGTGTTTCTTCCCGATGTTCATCAATACGGCGGTGGGGCTCAAGGCTACCGATCCGTCGCTGATCGATTTGATGCGGGCGTTCTCTGCGAGCCGGTTGCAGATTCTTATGCGTATCAAGATTCCGTCGGCGGCCAGCCACATCTTCGCCGGCCTGCAGATTTCCATCGTGCTTGGCCTGATCGGCGCCGTGGTCGCAGAGTTCGTCTCCTCTTCACACGGTCTTGGCTATCTCATCAACAATGCGACCACCACGCTCGATACGAGCACGATGTTCGCGGCGCTGATCAGTCTGGCTGTGATCGGCATCCTCGGCAGCCAGATCATCAAGTTTCTGCAGCGGAAACTCGTGTTCTGGGAGAACGACAATGATACGCAGGTTGCCGCGTGAATGCTGTTTCACCGGTCCTGCGCAATACCTGCCAGCCCGCGATCGATGATCTCCTTCGACTGCGCCAACGCAGCGGCGCGCCAGTCGGCGGCGCTGGGATAATACGCCTCTCGCACAAGCCGCCGCAGCCGGCGGGTAAGCTCGCTGTCGGGCGCGCGCGATGCCCAAAGCCAGCGCGCGGCAAACGCCGCACGCTGCATCTCTTCCCGCGGCAAGGTGCCGAACTCCACCACGACAGCCGTCGTCTTCGCAGCGGGCAGCATCGCAACGAAAGCATCGACGAGCAGACCCTGATAGTCGGCAACCGCCTTATGGGTCACGCCCTCCCGGTTGACGGCCCGGTCGCCCCACCAGTTTCGTGCGCGAGCATAGGCTTCGCTGCCGGGGCGGTGGAAGCACAGGAAGATATGGCCGTTACGCGGACCGATGCCGGTATGCAGGTCGATCATTGCCGCCGACTTCGCGTGCGCGACGTGTTCGCGGACGGCATTGCGAAAAGCGTGATTGGACCACTGCACCCGCGCGCCGCCATAAAAAATTCCGTCGGGGTGCGTGTACTGGCCGCCGTTAAGGGCATCCGAGAAAGCCTGTTCTCCGATCTCTTCCCGAAGCGCGTTCAGCGCCGTGAAGATGCCTGGCAAATCATCGTCGCTCCAATTGGTGCGGGCGATGATTTCGTGAACGCGAGCATAGCCGGGGTTTGCGGGCAGGGTGCCGTCGAAGTCGACGAAATTCCGGTTGAGATCGACGTTCTCCTCGGTGAAGCGCATGGCATGCGCAAAGCCCCAGGGATTGTGGCCGTGAAAGAGGAGCACGCTCACTTCGCGCGGCAGCGTTGCAGTGTCGAGATGCCGGAGCCAGTGGGTCTGCGCGGCGGAGCCGGGATATCCTTCGATGCCGTGCGTGCCGGCACCGACGACCAGTATCTTTTCCGCGCTGGCGTTTCCGAGTTGAGCGACGTCGAAGTAGAGCGCCTCGCCGGCGGGGCCGGACTGTTCGGCGTGATGGTAGGAAGTAATTTTGGCCCCTGCGTTGGTGGCGGCCGCCAGGAACTTGCTGCGCGCGTCGGCGTAGGTCTCGGAGAATGCGGTGAGGTCGGTCACGATCAAACCTTTTGACTGGATCACACGGGTACCTATACCGGACAAAAAGAGAATGAGTTTGCTATTTTCTGAGTCAAGTGAATGACAATGAGTGCGGTTATGCGGAATAATCTCGGTAAACTGACGGATCCTGCCAAGAATCCGGATGCGCTGTGCCTGATCGATTGTCTCGATTTCGATCATCCGCGCTTCTATTCGCACGGCGATATCGATCGGCTTGCGGACGCTTGTGCGCGCGGACTGCGCAATCTCGGCCTGAAACAAGGCGATACCATCGCGATCATGAGCATAAACCGCGCCGAATATATTGTGGCCTATTTTGCGATCATGCGCGCGGGAATGATTGCCGTCCCGATCAATTATAAGCTTGCGCCGGAAACGATCGAACTCGTGCTCAAGGACTGCGCGGCCAAGCTGGTGTTCGCGGATCGGGAGCGGCGCAAGCTGGTGCCGTCCTTCGTTCCGGTCCAGAACATCGAAGGCGAAGACTGGGATCGCTTTCTCGATCCGGGCCCGTTCGAGGCGGTTGTGCCAGCGCCGAATACCTGCGCGAAAATTCTCTACACTTCGGGCTCCACCGGGGTGCCCAAGGGCGTTCAACTTTCCCACGAGAGCCAGCTCTGGGCCCTGAAAGTGCGCTTTCTCGCGCGCAGTTCGTTCGAAGACGAGCGTCTGATCGTCGCCGCGCCGCTTTTTCATATGAACGCGCTGATCTCCGCGAAGTTCGCCGTGACCGCGCATGCCAGCTTCGTGCTCATGCCGCAGTTCGATACCAAGCACTTCATTCAGGCGCTCGGAAAATACGAGGTTACGTGGATCACCTCAGTGCCCACCATGATGGCAATGGTGATCCGTGAAACCGAAGCGCTCGCTGCAATCGATACGACCAAAGTGCGTTATGTGCGTATGGGTTCGGCGCCCGCCACCGAACAACTCTACGAGGCTGTTCGCCGCGCGTTTCCGAATGCTGCGGTTGCTGGCGGTTATGGAACGACGGAAGGCGGGCCGACGGTGTTCGGACCTGTGCCTGGACGCATGCTGCCGAATGGTAATGCACTCGGCTGGCCGCTGCCGGGCGTCGAGGTGCGTATCGTGAATGCACGCGGCGAAGACGCCGACGAAGGTGAATTGTGGATGCGTACGCCGGCCAACATGATCGGCTATCTAAATCTGCCAGAGAAGACCCGGGAGGTTCTTACCGACGATAATTGGTACAAGTCTGGCGACACGTTCCGGCGCGATGCGGACGGCTGCTATTACTTTATCGGCCGCGTCGACGACATGTTTAACTGCGGCGGTGAAAACATCTATCCGGGCGAGGTCGAGAAGATCATCGAACAAATCCCGGAAGTGATGCAGTCCTGCGTGGTTCCTGTTCCCGATGAGATCAAGGGAGAGAAGCCGGTTGCATTCGTCGTGTTGCGCGAAGGCACCCGCATCACGGAGCAGGCGATCAAGGAATATGTGCTCGCGCGCGCACCGGCCTATCAGCATCCGCGGCAGGTTTTCTTCGTGGATACGCTGCCGCTGGCGGCGACCAACAAGGTCGATCGGGGATTGCTGCGGAAGCTGGCGCGAGAGCGCGTATCGCGTTCCGGTGCGTGAAGACAGGGTCTCTCCGTGTCGATCCCGGCGAAAGCCGGCACGCTGTCTTCGGCGGTAACGACTGCGTCGTCGAAGGTCTCCGCTACCGTCGCGTTCGCCTCTGTGAACGATCGCCGGCGTCGTGAGGCTATGCGGATTTCGCGGCAACAATGGGAACTTATCGCCCACGATTTCGTTTTCCCGCGCAACCGGAGATAGTTCCATGAAGCGCGGATTTCCATCCATGACGGCCTTGCTCGCAATGATTGCCCTCGCGGGCTACCAGAACCGAGACAAGATCGCCGATATGCTCGGCAAGCTGAACACACCGGGACCCGACGGTAAGGGTGGACTGGGC
>CAUJKG010000339.1 GCA_963205465.1 Pseudomonadota bacterium
TCCACTTCACGAAGCAGCCGGAAGGACCGTAATAGCTGTAGACATACGGGTTATAGTAGTAGTGACCGTGCCAGTGATGCTTGTGCCAGTGCTTGTGCTTCCAGCCGGCTTCGGCGGCGGTCGTGCCGGCCGAGAGCGTCAAGAGCGAAAGGGTGAGGGCGGCGGCGGTGCCGGCGAGGATCTTCTTCAGATTGGTCATTTCTCTCTCCATCAGGTCGAAGCGACATCCGCTCCGTTCATGAGAAAGAACCTAAGGCAGGCTCACGCGGCATCGTGTGATGACGATCACAGATCGCATGCTCCTGCCATCACGCTTGCGTGAATGAATGCCTGTTCAAGTGATTGATAAATAAAGAAAAAGGGCGATTCCGGAGAATCGCCCTTTGTGATTTGCGGCTAGTCTGAATGCTTATTCAGCGGCTTGTGCGGCATCGAGATCGACACCGACGGCGGCGGAAACGCCTTTGCCGTATTCGGGATCGGCTTTGTAGAAGTGCACGAGCTGCCGCTTGATGATTTCGACCGGCACGCCATCCATCGCAGCCTTGATGTTGTTGAAGAGCTGCTGCTTCTGATCGGCGGTCATAAGCCGGAACAGATCGCCGGGCTGACGATAATCGTCATTGCCGTCGCGATGATCATAACGATCGGCGTCGCCCGAAATCTTCAGCGGTGGTTCGCGATATTGCTCCGCCTGCGCCGGACCGCCGACCGAATTCGGCTCGTAATAGGCGTCGGGATTTTTATGTCCTGTGAGCTGCATCGCGCCGTCGGCGTGATAGGTATGCACAGGGCAGCGCGGCTTGTTCACCGGCAACTGGTGGTGATTAATGCCGATGCGATAGCGATGCGCATCCGCATAAGAGAAGATGCGGGCCTGCAGCATCTTGTCGGGTGAATGGCCGATGCCCGGCACGATGTTGGACGGCGCCAGCGCTGCCTGCTCGACTTCCGCGAAATAGTTTTCCGGGTTGCGGTTGAGTTCGAGCATGCCGACTTCGATCAGCGGATAGTCACCATGCGGCCAGACCTTGGTGAGATCGAAGGGGTTGTACCAGTGCTTGCCGGCGTCTTCCTCCGGCATGATCTGCACGTAGAACTTCCAGCGCGGGAATTCCTTGCGCTCGATTGCCTCGTAAAGATCGCGCTGATGCGTTTCGCGGTCGTTTGCGATCTTTTCTCCACCTTCGGCATTGGTCCAGTTCTTGATGCCCTGCTCGGACTTGAAGTGGAACTTGACCCAGAAGCGCTCGTTCTTCGCGTTGATGAACGAATAAGTATGCGAACCGAAGCCGTGGATATGACGATAGGTCTGCGGCAGGCCGCGGTCCGACATCAGAATCGTTACCTGATGCAGGCTCTCCGGCGAGAGCGACCAGAAATCCCACATGGCCAGCGGCGAGCGCATGTTGGTGCGCGGATGACGCTTCTGCGTGTGAATGAAGTCGGGAAACTTCAGCGGGTCGCGCAGGAAGAACACCGGCGTGTTGTTGCCGACGATGTCCCAGTTGCCTTCCTCGGTGTAGAAACGCAGCGCGAAACCGCGCACGTCGCGCTCGGCGTCCGCGGCACCGCGTTCGCCGGCGACGGTGGAAAAGCGCAAGAAGGCTTCGGTCTTCTTGCCGACCTTCTCGAACACTTTCGCGCGCGAATATTTCGTAATGTCCTGGGTGATGGTCAGCGTGCCATAGGCGCCCGAGCCCTTGGCATGCACGGCGCGTTCGGGGATGCGCTCACGGTTCTGGTGCGCGAGCTTCTCGAGCAGGTGGAAGCCCTGCATCAAGAGCGGCCCGCGCGGGCCTGCGGAGAGCGAATTCTGGTTGTCGGCGACGGGTGCGCCGCCTGCGGTCGTCATCACGGGTTTATCGGCCATGACGTTCCTCCTCTTTTGAAGAGCTCAAAATAGAGATCACTCTTGATAAGGTCTAATCGTATTGATTGCGCCTATAGATAAGAATATCTTATCGAGATGCCGACCCTCCGCCAGTTGCGCTATTTCGAAGCCGCCGCCCGGCTCGGCCATTTCGGCCGGGCCGCCGAAGAATGCGCCGTCAGCCAGCCCGCGCTTTCCATGCAGATCAAGGAACTGGAGACGGAACTGGGCGCAGTGCTGTTCGAGCGGCGGCCGGGGGAGGTGGTGCTGACCCCGCTCGGACATGAGATCGCGGACCGCGCCGCGAAGATCTTGCTGGCGGCCAATGATCTCTCCGCCATTGCAAAACATCAGACGAAAGTGCTCGCGGGCCCGCTTTCCCTCGGCATCATCCCCACACTTGCGCCCTACGTCCTGCCGCGGCTCCTGGTGTATCTGCAAAAGCAATATCCGCAACTGCGGCTGGAGCTGCGCGAAGCGCAGACCAAAACCATGCTTGCCGAACTCTCACGCGGCGAACTCGACCTCGTGATGGCGGCAATCCCGAACCAGACGTCCGATCTCGAAGAAGAGCATCTGTTCGACGATCGCTTTCTGCTCGCGACGTCATTGGAAAATGCGACGAAAGCGCGCGTCGATCCCGAAACGCTGGATCCCGCGCGGCTGATCCTGCTCGAAGAGGGGCACTGCCTGCGCGATCAGGCGCTTTCCTTCTGCGCGCTGGAGCGCGGCGTGACGAAAACCGGCCTTGGCGCGACCTCGCTCTCGACGGTGATGCAGATGGTCGCGAACGGCTATGGCGCGACCTTCATTCCGGAAATCGCGGTGGAAACGGAAACGCGCGGCAGAAATCTTTCGCTGACGCGTTTCACCGCGCCCGAACCGTCGCGCCGGATCGGGCTGGTCTGGCGCAAGACCTCGCCGCGAAAGCGCGACTTCAAGGCGTTCAGTGCCGCGGTGAAGGACGCGCTGAAACCGAAGCGCAAATAAAAAGGGCGGCTCGAAAGCCGCCCTTCGCATTTCCGAATTTGCAGAACTTACTCCGCTGCCGGCTCGGCTGCGGGCTGCTGCTTGTTCTTGTGCTCGATGTCTTCGCCGGTGGTCTGATCGACCGCCTTCATCGAGAGGCGAACCTTGCCGCGCTCGTCGACGCCGAGCAGCTTCACCTTCACCATGTCGCCTTCCTTGACGACGTCGGAAGGCTTGTTCACGCGGCTCGCCGCCAACTGGCTGACATGCACGAGGCCGTCTTTCGCGCCGAAGAAGTTCACGAAAGCGCCGAAGTCGACGACTTTGACGACCTTGCCGTCATAGATCGTGCCGACTTCCGGTTCGGAGGTGAGCGACTTGATCCACTTGATCGCGGCCTCGATCGATTCGCCCTTGGAAGAGGCGACCTTCACGGTGCCGTCGTCCTCGACATTGATCTTGGCGCCGGTCTTTTCGACGATCTCGCGGATCACCTTGCCGCCCGTTCCGATCACGTCGCGGATCTTGTCGGTCGGAATCTTGATGACCTCGATGCGCGGCGCATGCTCGCCGAGCTGCGGACGCGCGGCGGTCAGTGCCTTCGACATCTCGCCGAGGATATGCATGCGGCCGTCTTTCGCCTGGCGAAGGGCAACCTGCATGATTTCTTCGGTGATGCCTGCGATCTTGATGTCCATCTGCAGCGCGGTGACGCCGTTCTCGGTGCCGGCGACCTTGAAGTCCATGTCGCCGAGATGATCTTCGTCGCCGAGAATGTCGGAAAGCACCGCATAGCGGTTGCCTTCGAGGATCAGGCCCATCGCGATACCCGCAACCGGCGCGCGCAGCGGCACGCCGGCATCCATCAGCGACAGCGAAGTGCCGCAGACGGTCGCCATCGAGGACGAGCCGTTCGATTCCAGAATCTCCGACACGACACGGATCGTGTAGGGAAATTCCGTCGCCGGCGGCAGCATCGGATGCACCGCGCGCCAGGCGAGCTTACCGTGACCGACTTCGCGGCGGCCCGGCGAACCCATGCGGCCCGCTTCACCGACCGAGAACGGCGGGAAGTTGTAATGCAGCAGGAAGTTTTCCTTGTAGGTACCGGGGAGCGCATCGATCCACTGCTCGTCTTCCGCCGTGCCGAGGGTGGCGATGCAAAGTGCCTGCGTTTCGCCGCGCGTGAAGAGCGCAGAGCCGTGCGTGCGCGGCAGCACGCCGACCATCGCTTCGATCGGGCGGACGGTTTTCACGTCGCGGCCGTCGATGCGGAGGCCCGTGTCGAGGATCGAATTGCGGACGATGTCGGCTTCGAGTTCCTTCAGCACTTCGCCGACGAGCGAGGCGGACGGCGCATCGGGATTGGTGCCGTCGCCGAGGATTGCTTCCTTGGCCTTCTTCTTGGCGGCGCCGACCGCATTGTAGCGGTCCTGCTTGACCTTGTTGCCGTAGGCGGCGCGGAGATCAGCTTCGGCAAGCGCCTTGAGCTGGTTCTTGAGTGCGGAGTTGTCCTTCGTGTTGAGTTCGCGCGGTTCCTTCGCGGCCTTCTCGGCGAGACGAATGATAGCGTCGATCACCGGCTGGAAGTGCTTGTGCCCGAACATGACGGAGCCGAGCATCACTTCTTCGGTGAGTTCCTGCGCTTCCGATTCCACCATCAGCACGGCGTCCTTGGTGCCGGCGACGACGAGATCGAGCGTCGATTCCTTCATCTCCTCGAGCGTCGGATTGAGCACGTATTCGCCGTTGATGAAACCGACGCGCGCGCCGCCGATCGGGCCCATGAAGGGCGCACCGGAGATCGTGAGTGCCGCCGAAGAGGCGACCATCGCTAGAACGTCAGGATCGTTTTCCAGGTCGTGCTGCAGCACGTGGATCACGACCTGCGTTTCGTTGCGCCAGCCTTCGGCGAAGAGCGGACGGATCGGGCGGTCGATGAGCCGCGAGATCAGGGTTTCGCGCTCGGTCGGACGGCCTTCGCGCTTGAAATAGCCACCCGGAATGCGACCGGCGGCATAAAACTTCTCGATGAAGTGAACCGAAAGCGGCAGGAAATCGATTCCGACTTTCGCTTCTTTCGCCGCGACCACGGTCGCGAGCAGCGTGGTGTCGCCATAAGTGGCGAGAACGGCGCCGTCGGCCTGACGCGCCATGTGACCGGTTTCGAGGACGAGCTTGCGTCCGCCCCAGTCGAGTTCTTCACGATGTATTTCGAACATTTCTCTTTCCCATCATCGTCGATGGATGAGGAAAGCCATGGGCAAGATAACGAGGCGCTCTTCCGCGCGCGAGGTTCACGCGAAAGGGTGAAGAGCGTCTGGCAATCCTGCCATGACTTGTCCTGGTCCGTCGGTTTTTTGCGGCGGCGAATTCCGCCGCGTCATACTAGGGCCATCCGCGCGGGACCATTCCCGCGCGCGGCCGTACTCATCTGCCTTAGCGGCGGATGTTCAGCTTCTCGATGAGCGCCTTGTAGCGCGCTTCATCTTTCTTCTTCAGGTAGTCAAGAATCGAACGGCGATGCGAGACGAGCTTCAAAAGACCGCGGCGGGAATGGTTGTCCTTCACGTGAGTCTTGAAGTGCTCGGTCAGGTTCGCGATGCGCTCGGAGAGGATCGCAACCTGCACTTCCGGCGAACCGGTGTCGTCCTTCTTGGTGGCGTTGTCTTTAATGAGCGCTTGTTTGCGCTCGGCAGTGATCGACATCGGATGCTCCTTTGGTTTGGAGTGAACAGGCGGGCCCAACCGGGATGTCGTCCAGTAAGGTCGTATGAAGGTTCATGGCGCTAAGGCCCCGAACGCGCGCGGAATATAGCCAAAAGCCCGGGGAAGGCGAGGAAAAACCACGTAAACGCGATTTTTCGCTAAGTCCTTATCGCGCAAGGTTAAAAATGCGCCGCGGGTGCAGTTCGCCGGCATCCATTTCCGCAAGCGCCACCAAAGCGCCATGGACCGAGACCGAAACCGGCCCCTCGAACACCGGAGCGTCCCGGCCGCGCAGGAACACGCTCTGGCCCTGCGCCAGCCGCTGGGCGTCGTGCTCGGAAACCTTCACTGCGGGCAGCGAGCGCAGGCCTGCGGCGACCGGACCCATGAGCGCGAAGAGGGTGGCGTCGTCGGCGCTCGCCTGCTCGAGTTCGACCAGGTTGACGGTGTCATCCTCGGAGAAATCACCGACCAGCGTGCGGCGGAGTACGCTGACATGGCCGAGGCAGCCGAGCTTGCGCCCGATGTCGCGCGCGAGCGAGCGCACATAGGTGCCCTTGCCGCATTCGACTTCGAATTCGGCATGATCGGCGTCCGGCATGTCGAGCAGTCTGAACGCGTCGATCTCGATTTCCCGCGGCGCGAGTTCCACGCTCTCGCCAGCGCGGGCAAGATCATAGGCGCGCGCGCCATCGACCTTGAGCGCGGAAAATTGCGGCGGGGTCTGCAAGATCGTGCCGGTAAAAGCAGGAAGCAGCGCTTCCAGCGCCTCGCGGGTCGGCCGCGTCTCGGAACGCGCAGTTTCTTTTCCTTCTGCGTCGTCGGTGTCGGTCTCGATGCCGAAGCGTACCGTGAAGCGATAGATTTTCCGGCCGTCCTGCACGAAAGGCACGGTCTTGGTCGCTTCTCCGAGTGCGATCGGCAAGACGCCGGTCGCGAGCGGATCGAGCGTGCCGGCGTGCCCCGCTTTCTTCGCCTTGAAGATGCGCCGCACGGCGGCGACCGCGGTGGTCGAGGTCATGCCGAGCGGTTTGTCGAGCACCACCCAGCCGGATACGTCGCGCTTCTCGCGTCTCGGCTGGCTCATTCCTCGTCCTCGCGCTTGAGGTCGCGCTGTACCTCAGGCTGCTTCAACAGGCGATCGATCTCGTCGGCGCGATCGAAGCGCTCGTCGATGCGGAAATGCAGGTCGGGTGTGAACTTGGCGTTGATTTTTTTCGCAACCACGCCGCGCATGTATTTCTTGTTGCGGTTAAGCGCATCGATCACCGCGCGCGCGTCCTTGCCGCCGAGCGGCATCACGTAAGCGGTCGCGTGCCGCAGGTCCGGTGTCATTGCGACTTCGGGAATGGTGATGACGTGCGTTTCCAGCACGGGGTCATGCACCTCGCCACGCGAAAACATTTCCGCCAGCGCATGGCGCACGAGTTCGCCCATGCGCAGCATGCGTTGCGAGGGCGCTTTTTCTTTTCCGCTCATTGCGCGGCTCCAGTCTTTTGATGGGCGAGTGCCAGCATCCGGTCGGCTTCCTGCGGTGACGCGAATGCGCGCCGGGGCAAAATCAGGCCGCTGTTCCTGCCGGTGAAAAGGAGGATGCAGCCGCGGACATCCGCGACCCGCCGCACCCCGCTCCAGGGGATGTTGGAGTAAACCGTGCCGATACGCGAAACCACGCCGTTTTCGTCGACGGTGATTTCATTCTCGCCTTGACCGATGATCTGGCCTTCGAGCGCGTCGCGGATCAGGCGCGGAAACAAAATGAAACTATGGAAGCAGTAGAACAACAGGCCGAAAATCACGGCCACGGCGGGCGGCGCGAAAGAACCAATGTGTTCGATGAGGAAGCGCCGCACCGGCGCATAGACCATGATAGGTACGCTGAGGAGCAGCGCGAGTCCCCAATAGGCGGCTGGAACGATGAACGCGTAGAGGCGCTCCGTCCACGTATATTTGGTCGCGTACAACAGTGCGCGATACTCCTTCACCGTGGGGCGAAAGCGTAGTTCGAAGTGCGGCGCTGAATCCGGATTCTGCATCGAATAAAAAAAACGCCCGCCCGGAATCGAACCGGAGCGGGCGCCTATGCTGAAAGTTAGAGCGCGCGGGCGATCGATTCGACGCGATAGCACTCGATCACGTCGCCCTTGCGCATGTCCTGATAGTTCTCGAACGACATGCCGCATTCCTGGCCGGCTACGACCGAGTTCACGTCGTCCTTGAAACGCTTGAGCGTCGAAAGCTTGCCTTCGTGGATCACGACCTTGTCGCGGATCAGGCGGACATGCTGACCGCGTTCGACGCGGCCATCGGTGACACGGCAACCCGCAATCTTGCCGACCTTCGAGACGGCGAACACTTCGAGTACCTCTGCGTTGCCGAGCATGGTCTCGCGCAATTCCGGCGCAAGCAGGCCCGACATCGCCGCTTTCACGTCATCGACCAGATTGTAGATGATATTGTAGTAGCGGATTTCGACGCCGGCCTGTTCGGCCGCTGCCGCCGCTTCTCTGTGTGCGCGGACGTTGAAGCCGATAATGGCCGCGTTCGAGGAAGCCGCTAGCGTTACGTCGGATTCCGTGATGCCGCCGACGCCCGCAAGCAGAATGCGCGCTTTGACTTCGTCAGTGCCGAGTTTCTCGAGTGCACCGACGATCGCTTCGACCGAGCCCTGTGCATCGCCCTTGATGACGAGCGGAAATTCCGCTGCACCAGCGGTCTTGAGCTGGCTCATCATTTGCTCGAGCGAACCGCGTACGGTCGAGGAGCGAGCCGCAGCCTTGTCGCGGCGCTCGTTCTTGCGGTAGTCGGCGATTTCGCGAGCCCGTGCTTCGGATTCGACGACCGCGAGACGGTCGCCAGCTTCCGGTGCGCCGTTGAAGCCGAGAATTTCCACCGGCGTCGAGGGGCCGGCTTCCTTGATCTGCTGACCCTTGTCGGAGACGAGCGCACGCACGCGGCCCCATTCCGAGCCTGCGAGCACGATGTCGCCGACCCTCAGCGTGCCGCGCTGCACGAGCACGGTTGCAACCGTGCCGCGGCCCTTATCCAGTTGGGCTTCGATCACAGTGCCCTCGGCGGCGCGTTTCGGGTTGGCTTTGAGTTCGAGAATTTCGGCCTGAAGTCCGACGACTTCAAGCAGCCGGTCGAGGTTCATCTTCTTCGTCGCCGACACTTCGACATCGAGCACATCGCCGCCCATCGATTCCACCTGCACTTCATGCTGGAGGAGTTCGGTGCGTACGCGCTCGGGCTTGGCATCGGGTTTGTCGATCTTGTTGATCGCAACGATCATCGGCACCTTCGCTGCCTTCGCGTGCTGGATCGCTTCGACGGTCTGCGGCTTCACGCCGTCATCGGCGGCGACGACGAGAATCACGATGTCGGTGACTTTCGCGCCGCGCGCACGCATGGCGGTGAAAGCGGCGTGGCCCGGCGTATCGATGAAGGTGATCTTGGCGCCGGACGGGGCCTGCACCTGATAGGCGCCGATATGCTGCGTAATGCCGCCGGCTTCGCCCGCGACCACGTTAGCCTGGCGGATGGAGTCGAGCAGCGAGGTCTTGCCGTGGTCGACGTGCCCCATGATGGTCACGACGGGCGGCCGCGATTTCAGGCTCTCCGGCGCATCGGGCGCATCGAACAGACCTTCGACTACGTCAGAAGCGGCGACCCGCTTGACCGTGTGTCCCATTTCCTCGGCGATTAGCTGCGCCGTATCGGCGTCGATGAGATCAGTGACCAGTTTCATCTGGCCTTGTTTCATCAGAAGCTTCACGACATCGACCGAGCGCTCGGCCATGCGGCTCGCCAGTTCCTGAATGGTGATGGTTTCTGGAACCACGATTTCGCGCGCTACCTTTTCCTTCGGCTCGTCGCGGTGGCCGGTGATGCGTTGTGTGCGGCGCCGGAATGAGGCGGTCGAGCGTTGACGTTCTTCTCCGCTGGAAAGCGCGTTCGTCAGCGTCAGGCGGCCGCGCTGTTTGACTTCCGTCGTGCGGGTGGGCCGCGGCGGCGGCGGAGCCTTCGCACCCGGACGGCGCGGACGGGACTCTTCCTCTTCGTCCGCGACGACCACGCGGCCGATGGTAGCGGGACGCGCGGCTGTTGCCGTCTTCGGCGCTTCTTCGCCGAAACGCTTGCGGGCTTCCTGCTCTGCCTTCTTCTTGGTTTCTTCGTCGTGCGCGCGGCGGGACTCTTCTTCCTTCTTGCGCGCTTCCGCGGCTTCGCGTTCGACCTTTTCGATCGCTTCGCGTTCTGCGCGGCGCTTGGCTTCCTCGATGGCTTCGCGGCGCTCGTGCTCTTCGCGCTCGCGTGCGTCGATCAGCGCGCGTCCGCGCGCGTCGCGCTCCTCATCGGTGAGCGTGCGCAACACCATGCCGCTGCTGCGCGGCGTGGAAGAGGTCTTTGGCGGCGTGACCGGCGCTTTCCGCTGCGGAGCCGTAGGTGCGGGCGCGGTGGTCGGCGCTGCGGTTTTTGCCGGGGCAACGGCAGCACCGGGCTTCGCGGCCGAGCGCGGGCCCCGCTTCACTTCCACAACCACCGTCTTCGAGCGGCCATGGCTGAAGCTCTGCCGCACGGTTCCGGTCTCCGAACGCTTCAGGGAAAGCGTCTTCGAAGGTGCGCGCGTCTTTTCGCCAGGGTCTTTAGTGTCGCTCATTCTTGTTCCAGTTCTTGGTTGCTCTTGCCCGGCACGTCGTCGCCGCTGGCGATTTCGCCAGAACGCCAGCGCTTCAGTCTCAGGCTGCGATCGAGAAAACCGCCGCTCGCCGGGCTTGCGAGCAGGGCAGCATGTACCACATTTGGCCGTCCGAGGGCCAAGTCCAATTGGCTACCGGTAAATAGGGTCAAAGAGGGGGTTTTCCCACCCCTTTCGGCGTCGATCCGGCGCGCGAGCCCGTCCAGTTTGCGCTTTCCGTCGGCCGCCCCGTCCGACGAATTATAGAGCGCCACCGCCTTGCCGGCGAGAAGGGCGCTCTCCGTCTTGGCATTGCC
>CAUJKG010000340.1 GCA_963205465.1 Pseudomonadota bacterium
ATCAGGAGACCGCCGGCGGAGCCGCCATGCGCGACGATGCGGTTAGGGCTTGCGAACTTCTCGGCGATCAGGTGTTCGCCGCAGGCGATGAAGTCGGTGAAGGTGTTTTCCTTCTTCTCCATCTTGCCGTCGAGATACCAGCGCCAGCCTTTGTCGGTGCCGCCGCGGATATGGGCCAGCGCATAGACGAAGCCGCGATCGACCAGCGAAAGGCGGCTTGTGGAGAAACTCGCCGGCATCGAAATGCCATAGGAGCCGTAGCCGTAAAGCAGGCACGGGGCCGTGCCATCGAACTTGGTGCTGACGTGATGCATCAAGGAGATCGGAACGATGGCGCCGTCCTTGGCCTTCGCGAAAATACGGCGCGTCACGTAGTCGGCCGGGTTATGCCCAGAGGGCACTTCCTGGCGCTTGCGCAGCACACGTTCGCGCGTGCGCATGTCGTAGTCCCAGACTTCCGTCGGCGTCGTCATCGAGGAATAGCTGAAGCGCAAGATATCGGTGACGAATTCGTAGCCGGTGGACGAGCCCAGCGAATAGGCTTCTTCCTTGAACGCGATCGTATGCTCCGCGCCGCTTGCGATCTCGCGCACGATGATGCGGGGAAGCCCTTCGTGGCGTTCGAGCCGCGTCATCCAGTCCCGGAAGATCGAGCAATCGAGGATCAGCGTGCCGGCGTGATGCGCGATGAGGTCGCGCCAGTTCGCGCGGGCAGGTGTCGCGACCGGCACGGTCACGATCTTGAAGTCTTCTGCGCCGTCCGCATTCGTCAGGATGACGAGCGTGTCTTCGCCGTTGAAGGACGGATGGTGCTCGACTTCGTAGCGAAGTCCGACCGTGCGCGGCTCGATCAGGCGCGGCTTGGCGGCCGGGTTTTGCAAGTCCAGCAGATAGACTTCGGAAGTGTCGTGATCGCCGGCCGAAATGGTGCCGTAGCGGTCGGCCTGCAATTTGCTGAAATGCAGGAAGAACCCCTTGTCGAGTTCTTCGTAGATCAACTCGTCGTCCGCCTGTGGCTTGCCGAGCCGGTGCAGATAGACGCGCGAAGGGCGGTGTTCGGCATCGAGCTTGATGTAATAGAAGCCGCTGGCGTCGGCGAGCCAGAGCGCCGCCCCGCCGGTATCGGTCACGAGGTCATCGCGGTCGGTGTGCCTCGAAAGATCGCGCACGCGCAGCGAATAGAGCTCAGAACCTTTGTCGTCCGAGCCCCAGGCCAGGAGCTTGTGATCGGGAGAATGCGACACGCCGCCGAGCGAGAAATAGGATTTGCCTTCGGCGAGCGCGTCGCCATCCAGCATGATCTCTTCCGCGCCGCCGCCGGAGGGCTTGCGGCAGATTAATGGATGCTGCCCGCCGTCGCGATAGCGCGAGAAATATTCGTAGGGACCGTCGCGCGTCGGCACCGAGGAATCGTCTTCCTTGATGCGGCCGCGCATCTCCGAAATCAGCTTTTTCTTCAGCGGCTCGTATGGCGCGAAGGCTTTTTCGGTATAGGCGTTTTCGGCTTCGAGATAGGTGCGGATGCCGGGTTGCAGGATGGAAGTGTCGCGAAACACCTCCTGCCATTTCGGATCGCGCAGCCATGCAAAATCGTCCACGAGCGTGAGCCCGTGGACGATCTGCTGCGAGGGGATTTTCTGGGCCGATGGCGTTGCGCCGAGCGCAGTTACGTTCCAGCCAGTCTTATTTGCCGCCTTGTTCATCGGTTTTCCGCAACTTCAATGCATGACCGTTCATGCAGTAGCGCATTCCGGTCGGGTTGGGTCCGTCCGGGAATACGTGGCCGAGATGCGCCTCGCAAGAGGCGCAACGGATTTCGGTGCGTCGCATCAAATACGAATTGTCGTGATGCTCGGATACCGCGCCGCCGTCGATTGGTTTGTAGAAACTAGGCCAGCCGGAGCCGGAGTCGTATTTCGTCTCCGATGAGAACAGCGGCGCGCCGCAGGCGACGCAATTATAGACGCCCTTGCTCTTTTCATTGAGATAAGGGCCGGTCCAGGCCGGCTCGGTGCCGTGCTGGCGCGTGATGCGATATTGTTCCGGCGACAGCGCTTGTTGCCATTCGGCATCGGATTTGACGACCTTGGGACGGTTGGCATCGGACATGGGTCTGCTCCGGGTTCGGTTTTCCGGACCAGAGGTATGCCTCGGCCCGCTGGGCCGCAAGCCATAGTTCTTACACAAGCGCGCGAGCGCGAAATGCCTCGCTAAATTATAATTCGTTCCGGCCGCCGCTGCCCGCCGTTCCGCGCGGAGCGAACGCAACAGCCGCTCCTCCTGCGCGGGGTTGCCGGCGCCCAGAAAGGCATGTTGGCGCCGTAGCAGATCGTCTCGGCTGTCGGCGCGGAAAGCGCGGATCGCCGCACACGCGGGGCCGCGCACGATAATGGGAGGTGCTCGGAAAGCCATCGGGAAAGCTCCTGCATTTTTGCAAAGCGGGAATTTTCCCGGCATTTCCCTGTCCGGGGATATATTCCTATGGAGGATCGTGGGATAATTTTCGCAAGCCGTTCTGCCGCCAGCGGAATTTCAGCAGAGAAAAATTTTTTCAAAAAACCTATTTCCCCGCTCTCGCCGCAATCGCTAGAGTAAGTATATATTCCTAGCAAGGGAGGCGAGCGGAATGTATGGCGTAATTTCCTCCGAGACGGCGACGCATCATGTTGCGGATCGTGGCGCGGAGCCGCCGCCGAGTGCATCGGTGTTGTGTTCGCTCGCCGTGCGTCTTGCCGCGAGTGCAATCGGCGTTCCGGCCTCGGAAATCTCACTCAGCCGCCGTTCTTCGCGCCGGGTCTCTGCCGCGCGTCAGCTCGGCATTTATCTCGCGCATACGGCGGCCGGACTGCCGCTTGTAAAGGTGGCGGAGTTTTTCGGCCGCGATCGGACCACCGCGGCGCATGCTTGCCGTCTCATCGAGGACCGGCGCGACGATCGCGGGTTCGACGCCGAGCTGAATGAACTCGAAGATCTTCTGCGCACGTTCTGCGGAGGTATCCGGTGAGAAAGCAACGCAAAGCGTTGCGTGAATTCCTGCGCCAACATGGTGTGGCGAAAGCCGGCAAGGAAAACGCGCCGCTCGCGCCCGATGCGCTCCTCGTCAACGAAAGTGAAAGTCCGCTCGCCTGGCTCGCGCGGCGAAAGGATACCGGCGGCAAGCCGATGATCGACGCGGCGCAGTTCGCAGCCGGAGAGCGTCTGCGCGCCGATTTTACCCGTGCGGCCATGACACCGCGCATCGGCGCGAACTTTGCTGCACCCGTCGTGCATGGCCGCCGCGGTGGCGGCGAGAGCGCCATGCATTATTCCGACCTCGTCCTTGCCGCCAAGGAGCGGATGAATCTTGCGCTCGATGCCGCCGGGCCGGAGTTCTCCGGCCTTCTCCTCGATGTTTGTTGTTTTCTGAAAGGACTGGAAATCGTGGAGCGCGAACGCGGCTGGCCGCGGCGCACGTCGAAGGTGGTGCTGGGTCTCGCGCTGGATCGCCTCGCGCGGCATTACGGGATCGGCGTGAAAATCACCGGCAGAACCCGCGCGCCCTTGCGTAGCTGGCAAGCCGACGACGCCAGGCCGACCATGGCGGCGCATCGAGACTAGGCAGCGAGCACTTCTTTCGCGTCCCGTTTCATGCGCTCGACCATCGAACGGAAGCCGTTCGAGCGCTGCGGTGTCAGGTGCTCGCCAAGTCCCAGCTTGTCGAATACGGCACCGGCGTCGGTTTCGAGAATGGCCTTCGCCTGCTCGCCGGAATAAAGCGCGAGCAGGATCGCGACCAATCCCTTTACGATATGGGCGTCGCTGTCGCCCTGAAACTCGATCACGCCGCCGGGCTTGCGGCTGCTCGTCAGCCAGACCTGGCTGGCGCAGCCCTGCACTTTATTCTGGTCGATGTGGTCCGCTGCGGGCAGTTCCGGCAGCTTGCGGCCGAGTTCGATCACATAGCGGTAGCGGTCGTCCCAGCTATCCAGCAGTTCGAAGTCTTCGATGATTTTTTCGATGCGCTCGTTCATGGCCGCTATATAGGCGGCGGCGCGCAAAGGCACAATTTTCGGGGAATTCAGCCCGCGCGACGATGCGGATTCTGCGGCGCAGCCGTTTTCGCGGGCGCGAGCCACGGCAATTCGCGGTCTTCGGCGGTCAGCGTGTCGCGGCCCGGCCGCGGCGTCGAGCCGGTGGGCATGTCCTGCTTCGAAATCGTCTCGGCGGAATTGGACGAGAGCATTTCATAGAGCATCCGCGCACCGTTCTGCGCCTTCTGGCCGAACACATGCAAGGCCTGTGAGCCGATCGCGCAGGCATCCGGCTCGCGCTGGCAGAAGCCGCGTGCATCCTTGATCGCGGCCTGCGCAGCGCCGATCGCTTCGAAGGTGCTGATCTCGGGCGCAGTCGAATCCGTTTTCGGTCCCGCCGGCAGCAGCACGACGACGATCGAAAGCCAGAACGCGACCCGCAACAGAAAGAACATGACGCCTATAGTCCCCGCGCGGCTTATCTGCCGCGTCACTGCGGACCCTAGCGCAAGGCCCTTCAAAGAACCGTTCGGCTTTCGACGCGCATTGCGGAAATTCCGGAAACAATTTCGAAACTATTTGGCCGGGCGCGGGTGCGCGGGCGGTACAAGATGAGAACGGAAGGCGCGCGTAGCAACCGATCGTTCACCATGCCGCCGGATCGGGTGGAAACTGCGCGAAATCAACGCCTTCGCAGCTGTCTTCCGGCGTCTTCGGCGCGCGGAATTTAGGGTTCGCTTAAGTGCGCGCTTTTAGTGTCGGTAATACGAGGCGAAGGACGGCGCACAAAGCTTCGGCTTTGAAGGCGCCGCGAAAAGTAGAGTTGCGTAGTTCCATGCTGATGCCCCTGCGGGCTTATCTCGATGCGCTGATTCATCCCGCCGCGCGCCAGGACGCTCTGGTCGCCGCGCGGCATCGCGCGTTCTTCGCGACCCGCCTTTTCGTCGGCCTGTCCGCGCTCGCCGGGCTTCCGCTTTATCTTGCCTTGCACGGCGTTCCCGGTCCGCTGGAAGTCGTGGCACTTTGCTGGGCGCTGACCCCGCTGCTTCTGGTCATGTATCTTTCCCGCAGCGGTCATTACGAGCGGGCGCAGCTCTTCTCGGCGTGCGCACTGGCGCTGCTGGTCGCGCTGATCGGCGCGACGACCGGCGGTATCGTCTCCTTCGTGGCGCCCTGGCTCGTCGTGATCGCGCTCGAGGCTTCGCTTTCCGCCTCGCGCCGCCTGATCGTTGCCACCATCGTGATTTCGCTGATGACGGCAGTGGCGCTCTGGCTTGCCGTGCCGGCGCCGCAGTCGCTCGCCTTCAATCAGGACTGGATCGCGCTCGCGGGCGTTGCCACGGCGTCGATCTATGCCGGGGGCATTGCGCTTGCGAACAGCACCTTTGTCCGCGAGGGGGATTTCGCCAAGGTCGCGAGCGAGGCGCGCTACAAGCTCCTGGCCCAGAATATATCGGACGTGATCGCCCGGCATGGAGCGGACGGCGGCATCACGTTCCTGTCTCCTGCGGTTGAAGGGCTTGCCGGCGTTCCTGCGAGCGATCTGCTCGGTCACAAACTTTTGGATCGCGTACACCTTGCCGATCGTCCCGCCTTTCTGACCGCGATTTCGGATGCTTCCCGCGGCACCTTGCCGGTATCGCTCGAATTCCGGCTCCAGCGCGAGCGCTTCAATGGCGATCAGCGCACGGCTCCCGAATTCGTCTGGGTCGAGATGCGCAGCCATGCGATCGATTCCGGTACTGCTGCGCCGGCGGGCGAGAAGACGCGCCCGGTCGTCTCCGTGTTCCGCGATATTTCCCGGCGCAAGGCCGATGCGCTGGCGCTCGAAAACGCGCGCAGCGAAGCCGAGCGCGCGAACGACGCGAAGAGCAAGTTCCTCGCCACCGTGAGCCACGAACTGCGCACGCCGCTGAACGCGATCATCGGCTTCTCGGAAATGCTCGCGCGCGAAGAGGAAATGAAACTCGATGCCGCCCGTCGCCAGGATTACGCGCGACTGATCCGCGATTCCGGCGAGCATCTGCTCGCGGTCGTGAACGGCATCCTGGATATGTCGCGGATCGAGGCCGGGCACTTCGAGATCGTGACCGAGCCTTTCGCGGTCCGGCCGCTGATCGAAAACTGCCGCAACATGCTCTCGCTGCGCGCCGAGCAGGCGGGAATTCAGCTCTTCGCCGACGTCGCGGCGGATCTTCCGGAAATCAACGCGGATCCCCGCGCGTTCCGGCAGGTCGTCATCAATCTGGTTTCGAATGCGATCAAGTTCACCGAAGCCGGCGGCAAGGTCGATGTCATCGCACGTTCGGCCGGCGGCGTACTGGAACTGA
>CAUJKG010000341.1 GCA_963205465.1 Pseudomonadota bacterium
GCCTGTTCCCGTGCCGATCCGCGAGGAGAACGGCTTCGCTTTTTCTGCAGAAGAAGCACTTTCGCTGATCACGCCGAAGACGCGCCTCGTTATCATCAACTCGCCCGCAAATCCGACCGGCGGCGTCACGCCGAAATCCGAGATCGACAAATTCGTCGCGGGCATGGAGAAGCATCCGAACGTTGCGATCCTGTCGGACGAGATCTACGACCAGATGGTCTATGACGGCGAAAAGCACGTTTGCCTGTTGAGCTATCCGTCAATCCGCGACCGCGTAATTCTTCTCAATGGCTGGTCGAAGACCTACGCCATGACCGGTTGGCGCATGGGCTATTCGGTGTGGCCGAAGCCGCTTTACGAAAACATCCGCAAGCTCGCGGTCAACGCCTGGTCCTGCGTGAACGCACCCTCGCAATACGCCGCCCTTGCCGCGCTCACCGGTCCGCAGGACGCCGTGCACCACATGGTCGCCGAATTCGACAAGCGACGGAAAATCGTGGTGGACGAGTTGAACAAACTGCCCGGCATTTCCTGCGCGACGCCCAAGGGCGCGTTCTATGCGTTTCCCAACATCAAGAACACCGGCTGGAAAGCGAAGAAGCTTGCGTCTTCGCTGCTTGAGGAAGCGGGCGTCGCGATCATCGGCGGGCCGGACTTCGGCATTCTCGGCGAAGGCTATGTGCGGCTCTCTTACGCGAACTCAACGGAAAACATCCTCAAGGCGATCGGGCGCATGAGAGAGTTTCTCGAAAGCCGCAAGGCGGCCTGAGCGGCGAGGATGCGCGGACGGGTTTCTCTGTTTCTGCTCCTGGCTGGCGTGGTCAGCGCATTCGCGCAACCGCAACGGCCTGCGCGCGAGCTCTGTGATCCGAAAGTGCTGAGCGGCCGGCCATATTATCTCTGCCTCGAGAAGGCCATGCTCGATTCCAACCGTGAACTGGAAGCGCTGGTGACGCGCATCTACGAATTGATCGACAGCCGCGGCGATCTCGCCGCCGCGCAACGCGGACGCTGGAAGGCGTCGCTCGAAGAAGCACAGATTCTCTTCGTCCGTTTTCGCAATCAGGAATGTCAAGCGGTTGCGCCCTTCGAGGGACCGAACTGGCAGCGTGTCGGCACCTTCGAGGAGCGCCTGCTCTGCCTGATCGACAAGAACATCGTCCGCCGCCGCGATCTCGAAGCCCGCTACACGAAATAGCGGCGCGATAGCTGGCGAAACGGGAAGCCTGGGAGACCGCTTCCAACGCAAGGCAACAAAAAACCCGCCATCGCTGGCGGGTTTTTTGTTTGGTTGCGGGGGTAGGATTTGAACCTACGACCTTCAGGTTATGAGCCTGACGAGCTACCGGGCTGCTCCACCCCGCGCCAGAGGCAAAAATGCCGGCAAGTTCCCGCCGGCGGCGGTTATGTAGCAATCCGATGACGCATTGGGAAGGCTGAAACCGCGATTAATTCCATGAAAAGCGAGGCAAAAACGCGCGTCTTCCGGCTTGCTTTCTCGCAAGGCAGCCCAATGGGCCGCTGCAACTGCAAGGGCTTGCCTTAGTCGGGGAACATGCGAAGGTCTGCCCTTGGGGCACCAAAACCCACACAGGTAGAGGATAATATGCAGTTTCAAACGTCAGGTTTTCGCGGCTTTGCCGGGGTCACCGCCGCGGCCGGGCTCCTCCTCGGAGCCGGTCTTTTTACGCTTTCGGCCTCCGCACAGCCGAAGCTCGACATTCATTTCGTTCCGACCCCGCACGAAGTCGTCAAGCGCATGCTCGAAATTGCGAAGGTCGGCCCGAACGACATCCACTACGACCTCGGTTCCGGCGACGGCCGCATCGTGATTGCCGCCGTCAAGGACTTTAAGGCGAAGAAGGGCGTCGGCATCGATCTCGATCCGCAGCGGATCAAGGAAGCCAACGAGAACAAGGCCAAAGCCGGTCTCGGCGACAATGTCACCTTCCGCGAGCAGAACATCTTCGAAACCGACCTCTCCGAAGCGAGCACGGTTTCCATGTATCTCCTGACCTCGATCAACATCCGCATGCGGCCGAAGCTCCTGAAGGAACTGAAACCCGGAACCCGCATCGTGACCCACGCCTTCAACATGGGCGAGTGGAAAGCCGAACACGAAGAGAGCGTGAACGGCTATCAGGTCTATCTCTTCATCGTGCCGGCGAACGTCACCGGAAAATGGGAACTCTCCTCGGGTGAGCGCAAGATCGCGCTCGACCTCAAGAGCGAGTTCACCGAACTTTCCGGCACCGCAAACGTCAACGGCAAGAGCGCGGACATCAAGGGCGGCAAGATCACCGGCACCAAGATCGAATTCACGGTCGATGTCGATGGCAAGCCCACGAAGTTCGAAGGCACCTTCGCCAACGGCACGATTACCGGCGACAAATGGACGGCGAAGAAGTCCTGACCTCGCCTTCTTATTGACCGCGGAACAAACACGGCCTCTTGGCAAACGCCAAGGGGCCGTGCTCATGAAACGACCCCTCTGTTTGGCGAGAATGCCCATGATCTCTTCCCTGACCCGCAAATCTTTCTTGACCGCCGCCGTGCTGGCTTTCGCGGCAGCCTGCTCCCTGCCGGCAGCGGCGCAGGACGACGAGCATCCCGGTCTCGACGTGATTTACGTTCCGACCCCGCATCAGGTCGTCAAACGCATGCTGGAGCTCGCCAAGGTAGGGCCGGATGACATTCACTACGATCTCGGCTCGGGCGACGGCCGCATCGTGATTGCCGCCGTCAAGGACTTCAAGGCAAAGAAGGGTGTCGGCATCGATCTCGACCCGCAGCGCATCAAGGAAGCGAACGCCAACCTCGCCAAGGCCGGCGTCGGCGACCGCGTAACGTTCCTGCGCAAGAATATTTTCGAGACGGATTTCAGCGAGGCGAACGTCGTTTCGCTTTATCTCCTCTCGACGCTGAATTTCAAATTGCGTCCGACCATCCTGAACATGCGCCCGGGCACGCGCATCGTGACGCAAAGCTTCGACATGTCGGACTGGAGTCCCGACCACACCGAAACCGTGGACTTCGACGACAACGGCTATAAGGGTACCCGCCGGGTCTATCTCTACATCGTGCCGGCGAAAATCGAAGGCAAATGGTCGCTCGAAAGCAGCGCCGGCAAAATCGATCTCGATCTGAAGCAGCATTTCCAGCGCTTCGCCGGCACCGCGACGACCGGCGGCAAGACCGCCGAAATCAAAGACGGCAAACTCAGCGGCGCCGCGATCGAATTCACACTCGACATCGGCGGCAAACCGGTGAAATTCGAAGGCAAGGTGGGCGGCAATACGATCACCGGCACCAACTGGACCGCGAAGAAAGCGTCGTAAGCATTACGAGGACAGACATGGCTGACAAACAAAACACAAGCGGACAAATCTCCGTCTTTGACGCGACCGTCCTGATCGTCGGCATGATCATCGGGGTCGGCATCTTCGCCTTGCCGCCGCTCGTGGCGAACATGTCGGCAAGCCCGGCGATCTTTCTCGGCTTCTGGCTGCTCGGTGGCCTCGTCACCCTGATCGGCGTGCTCTGTTACGCCGAACTCGGCACTGCCTTTCCCGGCCCCGGCGGCGAATACCGCTACCTCGGCAAGGCTTATGGTCAGAAACTTGCCGTGTTGTTCGCCTGGGCACGCGGCACGGTCATCCAGACCGGTGCGATCGCCGCCGTCGCCTTCGTCTATGGCGATTACATGTCCCAGCTTGTTCCGATTCCGGGCGGCTACTCCTCGGCAATTCATGCGGCGATCGCGCTGGTCGTGCTGACTGCGATCAATATCGCCGGCCTCGATCCGACCAAGCGGACCCAGACATTGCTCACGACCCTCGAGGTCTCGTCTCTCGTCGCCGTAACACTCGCCGGTTTTCTCGCCACGCCTGCGCCGAGCGCGGCTGTCACGGTCGCAACCGGAACGCAGTCTCTGGGCGCGGCCGGACTCGCGCTCGTCTTCGTGCTGTTCACTTATGGCGGCTGGAACGAGATTTCCTACCTCACCAGCGACATGAAAGACGTGCGCAAGAACCTCGCCAAGACCGTCGCCATTTCGACGGCCATCGTGACGCTGCTCTATCTGCTCATCAACTACGCCTATCTTTCGGCGCTCGGGCTGCAGGGCTTGCGCGACTCCAAGGCAGTCGGCGTCGACGTGCTTCGCCTGGTGATGGGCGACCGCGGCGCGAGTATTCTTGCTGCGATGGTCGTGATCTGCGCGCTCTCGACCTTGAACGCGACTGTGCTCACAGGCGCACGTACTTATTACGCGCTCGGCCGCGACCTGCAGGCTTTTTCCATTTTCTCGAAGTGGGACGAGAAGGCGCACAAACCCGGCAACGCGCTTTTGTTGCAGGGCGCGATCGCGCTTGCACTCATCGTGCTCGGCGGCTTTGCCAAGGACGGCCTGAAAGCGATGATCGAATACACCGCGCCGGTGTTCTGGTTCTTCCTGCTTCTGGTCGGCATCGGCGTCTTCATCCTGCGCAATCGAGAGCCGGAAGCACCCAATCCTTATCGCGTGCCGCTCTATCCGATCACGCCGATCTTGTTCTGCGCCACCTGCGCCTGGCTGCTTTATTCGACCGCAGCCTATGCCGGCGTTGGTTCGCTGTTCGGGATTGGCGTCTTGGCGCTCGGCACGCCGCTGCTCTTCCTCAAGACCAGGAAGAGCTAAATAACGCCTGCCACTCTGGCCGCCACGGCCAGCAGCACGACGCCTGCTGCATAAAGAAACCCCGAGCCCGTGGCGCGGCGCTCGAGCACCGCTTCCGCCGGATTGGCCGGATTGAAGAACACTTCAACCGGCCGGCCTGGCGGATATTTTTTGGCCGCTCCACCGGTCAAGGCGCCGATATTCGAAGAGATGTTCCAGCGAGCGACCCCAAGGCGGCCGCTACGATAGGTATTGCCCTTCACCTGATAGCGATAGACGACATTCGTGCGCTTCCTGGTTTTCCAGCGGCCGTCCTCCAGCGTCTGAAAGTCTTCGATTCCGGATTCTTCGACGACGCCCCAGGTCGAAGGCCAGCCAGCGGCCTGCTTCGCCTCGTATGACATTGCGCGCCCGATCAGGAGCGCAAAAAACCCCATGAAGCCGAACATCAACGCAAGCGAAGCGTTGGACTTTGCCGGCAGCACTGCGTGGAGCCAGCCATGGATGCGTTCAACGCCGAAAATAAGCGCAAGACCTACGGCGACGATTCCACCGACAAGCAAGAACATGAAGCGAAATAGGCCTTCCGGCACATCGCGCTCGAGCAAGGCTTCGCCGGGATTGGTCGGATTATAGAAAACCATCACCGGCACCCCCTCCGGATATTTGGCAAGCGTCTCCTCGACCCGGTAGTTCCCAAGGTCTTCTCCGACGCTGACGCGACTCGCCCGATAGCGCCGCCCCTGTACGACGTATTCGTAAGTCACCTCGGCAAAGTTGCGTAACTCGGCGTGTCTCTGATCGCTGCCAGTACCGCCTGCCTTGCGCTGCACGACCTTCGCGGAAAGAATTTTTCCCGGCGCCGAGGACCAGCGCGCCGCAATCCGCACCTCGATATACTTATAGACCGTCGCGAAAACGAACAGCCCGGCAAAAGCCGCAAGGATCATCAGAAAGAAGTACATTTGACCGAAATGGCTGCGAAAAGGGTTTGCTGCATCGCGTTTTTATAAATTTGTCACAGACTGCGTCGAAAAGCTTCCCCATGGCGAAACGACCGGCTTTGCACCCTGCGGCTCCACCCGGACAGACCCTCACGGCGATCGCCCTGGACCTGTTGCGCGATGCCCGCGCCGCGATCGTCGGTCCGGCAATTCCCGCAGATGAAGCGGTCCACGATTTCCGCAAAGCGATCAAGCGCTGGCGCGCCTTTCTGCGCCTTGTCGAACCCTTTGCCGGGGAGGACGCGAAAAAACTCCGGCACGCAGCCAGAGATTCCGCGAGAAAACTCGGCCGCGCCCGCGATCTGCGCGCCACCCTCGACGCAATCGATGATCTGCGCGGCAATGGCGGCCCGGACGAGGCAACGCTCGATGACGCCAGCAGCCGGATCCGGTCTCTTCTTGCCGAGATGGAAACGCTGGAAGCCGGCAGCTCCTTGCGCGAAGCCGCCGGACGCGAAGTTCTCCTCTGGGAGCAGACGGTTTCACGCTGGGATTTTGCTGCCGTCGGCATTGATGCATTCGCGGCGGCGCTATCCGCGGGCTATCGCCGCGCGCGCAGAGCCGCGCCGAAGCGGCTTGCGGAAGCAGATGACGAAGCCATTCACAGCTTCCGCAAGCGCGTAATCGATCACCGCTATCAGATGGAGCTGGTCAAACCATTGTGGCCGCGCGCCGCAAAGCGACGCATCGATGACGCCCAGCGTCTTAGAGATGCGCTCGGCCAGCACCGCGATCTCGCGCTGCTTCATGCCATGACCGGAGACAATCAACCGCTTCGGGAATTCTCCGGCGAATTTTTACCCGCAATCGCGCGGCGGCAGAAAACCCATCTGGCGCGCGCGGAAAAACTGGCCTCCCGGCTCTTCGCCGAACGGCCCCGTGAATTTCGCGCGCAGATCCGCAAACTCTGGCGCACCAGCACAGACTAGAAAAGAAAAACGCCGCGCTTCATGACGAAACGCGGCGTTTCCATTTTTTCTCGGAGCGAAGAGAAGGTCAGTTCTTCTTTTCTTTCCGGGTTGCGAACAAGAGGTTCGAATCCGTGATCCGGTTGCGATAGCCGATTCCGAATTCGAGCTTCGGCGGCTTGTTCTTCGGGTGGAACAGCCGCTGCGCCGCCGGCTCCGGGCTCATCCCGAAGATCGGGATCGGTCCGATATAAACGCCGAACGGGTGAAGTTGCCATTCGTCTTCCTTGAAGAAGCGCACCGGAACGCCGGTATCGTCCTGCACGATGACGTCGGCGTGCTTCAGCACGAAGTCGCGCACCGAAGAGAAGCCGCCACCATGCGGAAGGTAGGACGCACTCTTGAAGAGCGCGTTGCCCTGCCCGAACTTCTCGGCGAACTTCAGTAGTCCGCTCGCGGCGACGCCGCCATTCGAGAGATCGGTCGAGAAATAATAGAACGTGCGCTCGACGCCGTCCGCCTTGGCGAAGGTGATCTTCACGCCCGGCGCAAGCGCGCGGCCCTTGAACTCTTCGGCGGCGACTTCGGTGCCGTCCTTGTCGAGTTGAATGAGCTTCACGGTCTTAATCGTAGCGCCGCTGCGCGCCATATAGGTGTAGATGAGCGGCAGCGTGCCCTTCACGGTCTGGCCGCGAAGACGCGAATTCATATCCTGCGTGATGAAGAAGCTCAGGTTCAGCGAATGCTCGAGCGCGGCACGAACCGCCGGAAGCACCTGCACCGTGCGTGCGTCCACCGACGGGATCGGGCCGACCGGCTCGAGGCCGACGAGGATGTAGGTCTTGGCCTCGGGATAGAACAAGTTGGCGTAGAGGAAGTCCGGACCGCCGAAGAAATAATAGAGCGTGTCCTTGGCGCCTTTCACGTTCGCAGCCTGCCAGGCGCGAACCTTGACGAGCTGACGCGCGTCGATCTTTTCCCACGAGGCGTCGAAGGCCTTGGCATAAGCCTGCCAGGCTTTGGCTTCGGCAAACTTTCCGATCGCAGAATCGGCCGGCACCGAAAGGCCCGCATAGAAGCGCGCGACGTCTGCCGGATTCTGTTGTTCCTGTGCCGCCGCAAACGAGCCAGCGACGGCCATGATTCCTGCGGCCAGCACTGCACTCTTCAGTAAAACTCGCATATTTCCACCTCGCGCCAGTCCCATGGCGCTCCCAAGCTGAATGAGACCTGAATTTCCTTAAGTCGCGCCCGAAGCCCCCTAGCGGTCGCGCGGGGGCGCTTATAGCCGAAGCTTTTGGCGCGGCCTACTGGCTGGAAGTCAAAACTTCTCGATCACGATACGGTCGCGATTGGGTTTTATCGGCTACAAACTTTTTCGTGATTCGTGCGCCGGCTCGCGTACCCGGTTCCCCCGGCGGCGGCCCGGCCAAAGGCTGAGATTTCAGGCCGGAGCCGCTTCCAGCGTGAGCGACAGAACAGGAATGCTGCAAGTTTCCCCACTGGTTCTCGCCTGCGCCCTCCTGGCTGCGGCGGCCGGTCCGGCTTCCGCCCAGCTCCGCGCCGGCAAAACCAGCATTGCCGAATTTGTCACGAGCCCCTTCCCGCTCGATGGCTCGAGCGCTGCCGGCGAATATTTCAACATCAACGAAAACGGCAAGCGCGGGCGGCAGACCGCCACCGGTCGGGTTTATTGGGAGAACGAGACCTATAACGACCAGCGGGTCCTTCTGCATATCCCGGCCAAATTCGACCTCCGCAAGCAGGGGGTGATCGTGGTCTTTTTCCACGGCCATGGCGCCGTATTGGAACGGGACATCCGCGACCGGCAGGCGCTGCCCGAGCAGATTTCCGCCTCCGCCGCAAACGCGGTGCTGGTCGCCCCGCAATTTGCCGTCAACGCCGCCGACTCCAACCCCGGCCGCTTCGCGGAGCCTGGGGCCTTCAACCGCTTCCTCAACGAAGCCGCGACCCATCTCGCCATCCTGCATGGCGACCAGCGTACGGTCCGCTATTTCCAGTCGATGCCGGTGATCCTGATTTCCTATAGCGGCGGCTATCGTGCCGCGGCACTCGCTATCACCCGCGGGGACACCCAGAACCGGGTGAAAGGCGTGCTCCTGCTCGATTCGCTTTACGGCGAAATGGACAAGTTCGAGAGCTGGGTACTGGCCGACCGCAAGCGCTTCTTCATCTCGACCTATCTGGGCTCGACGCGGGCGCGCAATATCGAACTGATGAGACAACTGAAGGAGCGTGGCGTGCCGGTCCGCACTTCGCTCGACGGCATTCGCAGGCTCCAGCCCGGCACCGTGGTTTTCATCGGCGGCGGCAACGAAGAAAACCACCGCGACTATGTGCAGGACGGGTGGATCGCAAACCCCATCACCGATCTACTGAACCGGCTCCGCGACTTCCGCGCCGCGCGTTGAGCAAAAAAAAATCCCCCGCGAGAAGGCGGGGGATAAGGTCTTTCGGGAGCGGCTCAGTAAAGGCCGGAGGCGCGGATCACACTCGGTCCCTGCATGCGCACAGGATGCGCATTGCGCGGCAAGAGATCCCGATCATCGTTACGGGCGGCGCGTGTCGAGCCGGTTGCCGGCAGCACCACGACCTTCGTGCCGACCGTGACGCGTGCATAGAGATCGGTCACGTCATCATTGGTCATGCGGATGCAGCCTGAGGAAACCCGCTTGCCGATTGTCTGCGGCGCATTGGTGCCGTGAATGCGATACTGCGTATTGCCTAGATAAAGCGCACGCGCACCGAGCGGATTGTGCGGTCCCCCCGCCACGAAGCGCGGCAGATAAGGCTGGCGCGCGATCATCTCCGACGGCGGACGCCAGTCCGGCCATTCTTTCTTTTCGGCGACACGCTGCGTGCCGGACCAGGTGAAGCCGTCGCGGCCAACCCCGATGCCGTATCGCATCGCACGGCCATCGCCGAGCACAAGGTAGAGATATGTGTTCGCGGTATCGATGATGATGGTGCCTGGCGCTTCCCGGGTCGGATAGTTCACCACCTGACGCTGCAGGTGCGCCGGCTTTTCGTAAGGCGCGGCTTCTTCAATCACTTCCTCTTCTGGCGCGGGCGCGTAGGAAAGTGTTTGCGTCTCTTCCTGAAAAAGATTCGGAAGCAGCGAAAAAGTCTGCGCTTTGGCAGGTGCCACGGCGGCAAGACCTGCGATCAGCGCAAGCAAAGGCAAATGCCGAACAGCGTTCGTCATGGCGGAGCCCTCCCAAGGGTTCGCGGGAAATTGGCGGGTGTGTCGCGAATAAAACCGGAGCCGGTGGCAAGAGGTTCCGAGAAAATTATTTACCTTGATTAATCAATGACTTACGATTGGTTTTGGGTTCCATCCGGTACCAAAACCTGCGTTCTCGAAGGACTCTCTCAAGTCCTCTTGGCGGCATATTGAAAAGACGCGTCATCGTCGAACAGCGTTGGCGCGTGATCGCCGTGACGGCGTTCGATGGACAATAGTTTCATCTTGGTGCCGACGCCGCCGGGCGCGGAGAAGCCGCCGGTCTTTCCGCTCGCCGCCACCACGCGATGACAGGGCATGATGATCGGCGTCGGGTTTCGCCCCATCGCCTGCCCGAC
>CAUJKG010000342.1 GCA_963205465.1 Pseudomonadota bacterium
TCTCGTTGGGGAACGCGAAGCCCTAGAATGCTGAAGTCGTGATAAAATTTCATTGCTGCACCAAAAATAGATCGATCGAAGTTTTTGTTTGTTGGTCGATCCGATTGTACTCCAAGTTTTCGAGGAAATCGTGAAACTTTCTATCCAAAACCATCTCCTCTTCCACGATGGGAAGCAGGCGCCGTATCGCGCGACGCCGAACCGCTCGGGGCTGATGAATCCCGACACCATCATCGACCACGATACCGCAAGCAACCCGCTCGATTCTTCCGGCGACATCGGCTGGCTGACGATGCCGGTGGCCCAGGCTTCGGCCCACGTGGTGATCGACTGGAGGGGCGGCATTACGCAGCTCGCGCCCTTCAACGTGCAGTGCTGGCACGCGGGGGCGTCGAAATACGGCAACCGCCAGAACTTCAATGCCTTCTCGATCGGAATCGAGCATGACAATCCCGGCTATCTGCGCAAGATCGGCGAGGGCGTTTATTCCGGCGTCTGCGTGATCGACACCAATAAGAACCCGGAGTTCAAGGTTGCGCGTGTCGCAACGCGCGAGCATGGCGATCATTCTTGGCTCGCGTATTCGGAACAGCAGATCGCGGCGAGCGTGGCGCTGCATGCCGCGCTGAAAGCCGCCTATCCCGCGATCAACACCGTGCTCGGGCATTATCATATCTGTCCGGGGCGAAAGACCGACACCAATCCCTTGTTTCCGCTTTCGCATATGCAGGCGATCGTGCTCGGTGAGGCCGGTGCGTTGCCAGTGCCGGTGGAGGCGAAACCAGAGCCGAAGTCCATCGTAGCGCCGGCAAAGCCGTCCTTCGTTCCCGACGCTACGGTGGTTGCCGATGTGCTGAATCTTCGCGGCGGCCCCGGCATTCAGTTCGCGGTCAAGGGGTCCATTCCTTTCGGTACGCGCATAGACGTACAGGAGAAGGATCAACTCACGAACTGGCTGCGCATCGTCACGCCCTTCGGCGCGACCGGATATGTGCATGGCGGGTTCGTGAGGTTGGATTGATTCTTTCTGTCATTCCGGATCGCTGCTTCGCATCGCCCCGGAATGACAATGAAATACGCCGCTGACGCGGCTCAAGTGTTCAGCAATCATTTGCAGGTCAAATCATGAATCGCTTTTTCTTGCGCGGCCTTGCGGCCGCGTTTTTTGTTTTCGTATCGGCTCCGGCGTTTGCGCAGGGCGAAATCGCCGCCGAAGGCATCTACGCAATCGTGCAGCCTTATCTCATGGCTATTGTCTCGGTCGTTGCGACGGCCATCATCGGCTGGCTCGCCGAATTGCTGCGCAGAAAATTCCACCTCGATATCGAGGCGTCGCATCGCGAGGCGCTGCAAACTGCGCTGACCAACGGCGCAGGGTTGCTCATCGCCAAGCTCGGCGGTGCGCTCGCCGGCCGCAAGCTCGATCTGAAAAGTGTCGCGCTTGCGGAGGCAGTGAATTACGTCCTGCGATCGGTGCCGGATGCCGTGCGCCATTTCGGCGTGACCCCGGAAGTCGTCGCGGAAAAGATTCAGGCGAAGCTCTCGCAGATGAACGCTGGCAATGCTTGAAGCGCTCGTGAGCTTTGTCGCTTCCTTCCTGACGCGGCTTGTTCTCGAGTGGATCGGCGAGCGGCAGAAAACCGCGAGCGAACAGGAAGTCGGCCGTCTGCGTTCCGAACTCGATCATGCGCTCGAAGCGTTGCAGCGGCAGCAGGCCATGGCCGAGATCGCCGCACGCCTTGCCGTGCGCGCCGAAGTGCTCGCACGGTTGGAGGAGGGCAGCGCATGAGCCCGCTATGCCTCGGTCTGGAAGTGATCGTGCTCGGCGCGCGTTTGTGTCTCGGCGAAGCCGCGCCAAGGACGGCGGTCACCGCCTGTCCGGTGATTGTTGCGCGCAGCGCGATTTGGCAACGCGCGCTTCGCGATGAGCGGCTTGCCGCCGTGCCGTCGCCGCGCACCGATGAGGCGATTTCCGAGTGGCTGTCGCTGCGGGATCAGGCGAGGGCGTGCAGGCAAAACTGAAGCGGCATGGTTCCCGCTTTCGCAGTGACGGCGAATATGTCTATGTGAACCCCGTTCGCACAGGGTTCATTCGAATGCACATCCGCGAAGCGGTCGAGAGCCGCTATTCCTGCCGCGCCTTTCTGCCCGATCCTGTTTCCGAAAAGATCGTCCGCGACATTCTGCAACGCGCGGCACGCGCGCCGTCCGGCGGCAATCTTCAGCCCTGGATAGTTCACGCGGTGGCAGGCAAGCGTCTCGAAGCCTTGAAAGCGCTGATCCGCCCGCGGCTCAACGAATTGCCGCTCGCGGAGGGCAGCGAGTATCAGGTTTATCCGGCTCCCTTGAAGGAGCCTTACAAGTCCCGCCGCTTCAAGGTGGGCGAACTGCTCTACGAAAGCATCTCCATTCCGCGCGAAGACCGTCCGGGGCGCTATCGTCAGTTCGCCCGCAATTTCGAGTTCTTCGGCGCGCCGGTCGGCATCTTCTTTTCGCTCGACCGCACCATGGGTCCGCCGCAATGGCAGGATCTCGGCATGCACATCCGGAATGTGCTGCTGCTCGCGCGAGGGTATGGCCTCCACACTTGCGCGCAGGAAGCCTGGACCTTCTGGCACAAGACCGTGTCCGGCTTCCTCGAACTTCCCCCCGAAATCATGCTCTTTTGCGGTGTCGCGCTCGGCTATGCCGATGAGGCCGCGCCCATTAACCAATGGCGTTCGCCGCGCGCGGATGTGACCGAATTCGCAAGCTTTCAAGGCTTCGACTGAGCGCGAAACCTTAATCGCCGGTTCAGGTTCGGTCTGGCTTGATCGTGTGGCACACTCCCGCCCGAATTCCGCGGCCTATGAGTCGCCGAGTGAACTGCCAAGTGAGTTGCCATGCGCCTGCTTGTCGTTGAAGACGATCCCGACCTGAACCGCCAGCTCGTGACGGCCTTGTCCGATGCGGGCTATGCCGTGGACTCCGCCGCCGACGGCGAGGACGGCCATCACCTCGGCGACAGCGAGCCCTATGACGCGGTGGTGCTCGATCTCGGCCTGCCGAAGATGGACGGCATCTCGGTGCTGGAGAGTTGGCGGCGCAACGGCAAGATGATGCCGGTTCTGATCCTCACCGCGCGCGACCGCTGGTCAGACAAGGTGCAGGGCTTCGATGCCGGCGCGGACGATTACGTCGCCAAGCCCTTCCACATGGAAGAAGTGCTGGCCCGTCTCCGCGCGCTTTTGCGCCGCGCCGCCGGGCACGCCACCACCGAACTGGCCTGCGGCCCGGTTACGCTCGATACGCGCTCCAGCCGCGTTTCGGTCAACGGCAATCCGGTGCGGCTCACCTCGCACGAATACCGGCTACTGGCCTATCTGATGCATCACACCGGCCGCGTGGTCTCGCGCACCGAACTCGTCGAGCATCTCTACGATCAGGATTTCGACCGCGACTCCAACACGATGGAGGTCTTCGTCGGGCGGCTGCGCAAGAAGCTCGGCATCGACGTGATCCAGACCGTGCGCGGGCTCGGTTACATGCTCGCGCCGCCCGCCGATGCAAGTTAAAGCGCCGTCGCTCGCAAGGCGCCTGTTTCTTTCGGCGACCGCCGTCAGCGTGGTCGTGCTGCTCGTGATCGGCATAGTGCTGTCGACGCTCTACCGGAATGCGGTGGAGCGTGCGTTTGACCGGCGCATCAACGTTTATTTGCGCAACATCGTCGCGGAAATCGCGAACAATCCCAAGACGCCAACCATCGAGCCGGAAACGCTCGGCGAGCCGCTGTTCTTCATTCCCGGTTCCGGCTGGTACTGGCAGATCACGCGCCTCTCCGAACCGCAGGAACGCAAGGCTTCACGCTCGTCGCCGGAGGACGGCTTTCCCACGCTCGAAAGCCTGAAGGCGCCGCAGAGTTACGGCGGCCTGCGGCAGGCTTATATCGCGGGCCCCGACGACCAGCGCTTGCGCGCGGTAGAGCGGTTTCTCGATCTCGGCGACGACGGCCGCTTTCTTTTATTCGTCGCGGGCGACTCCTTCGAGATCGAAGACGAAGTCTCCGACTTCAACGACGCACTCCTGCTGACCTTTGCCTTTATCGGGCTCGCCTTCATGGCGGTCATCTGGTTCCAGATTCGCTACGGCCTGCGGCCGCTGAAAAAAGTTTCCGAAAGTCTCGCGAAGATCCGTTCCGGCGAGGCCGAGCGTCTGCAAGGCGATTTTCCGAAGGAGGTCGCGCCGCTGGCCGGCGAAGTGAATGCGCTGCTCGAATCCAATCGTGAGATCGTGGATCGCGCGCGCACCCATGTCGGCAATCTCGCGCATGCGCTGAAGACGCCGCTCTCCGTGCTCGTGAACGAAACCAGCAACGTGCAGGGTCCGCTCGGCGAGAAGGTTCGCGAGCAGCTCGGCGTCATGCGCGACCAGGTGCAGCGTCACCTCGAGCGCGCGCGGATCGCGGCCCGCGTCGCCGTGGTCTCGACTACGGTCGAGGTCGCGCCCGTGGTCGAGGTGCTGGTCCGCACCATGGAAAAGATTCACCGCGACCGCGGCGTCGCGCTGCAAAGCAAGACCAACCCCGAAATCCGCTTTCGCGGCGAACGGCAGGACATCGAGGAGATGGTCGGCAACCTGGTCGACAATGCCTGCAAATGGGCGGCAACGCGGGTGAATATCGAAATGTTCGCGTTGGGTGCGCCGCTCGCCGGCCGTCCGGCTTCGTTCCGGATCCAGGTCGACGACGACGGGCCGGGGCTGGCTCCGGCCGAGCGCGAGGAGGTGCTTCACCGCGGCAAACGGCTCGACGAGAGCAAGCCCGGCACCGGGCTTGGGCTTTCCATCGTGTTAGAACTTGCGAAACTTTATGGCGGCACGCTGCAACTCGGCAGTTCGCCGCTCGGCGGGCTGCGCGCGGAACTTGTGCTTCCGGCCGCGTGACCGGGGGCCCCGCTTTCGCCTGAATTCTGAGCGCATTTCGGTCGAAATCGACCGGGCGCGGGCCAAGGCCACGCCTGATTTTTGTATGGAGTGAGGGGCTTTCGATGCCGGCTGTGAAAACCAAGATCGTCGGGACTGTTTGCGCGCTTTCGCTTTCCCTTGGCGCCTGTTCGGGGGATGCAGGCCCCCGCACGCAGGACGGTATTTTCCTTGGCGCGCTGACCGGAGCCCTGATCGGGGCGGGCGCTAATCGCGGCCCCGGTGGCGTGGTGGCCGGCGCCCTGATCGGCGGATTGGTCGGCGGCACCATTGGCAACGCCCTCGACGAAGAGGACCGCCGCCGCGCCTATGAGGCCGAGCTGCGGGCGCTGGAAGCCGAAGGGCCGGGCGCGCCGGTGAGCTGGCGCGGCGATCGGGGCGCTTACGGCACCATCGTGGCCGGACCGCCTTACGCCTATCAGAGTCACCAGCGCTGCCGCGAATATACCCACACCATCTATATCAACGGCCGTCCGCAGACGGCGCGCGGCATTGCCTGCCGCAACCCCGATGGAACCTGGAGCCAGGTACAGGGCTAAGTGCGGGGCTGAACTGCGCCGATACGCCTTTTGACCTGAAATCGTCCCGGCCTTAGGAGCATCGGCCGGGAGAAATGATGCTTTTCTGGTCGCTGCTCGCATTGATGACTGCCGCCGCCGTCTTCGCGGTGTTGTGGCCGCTTTCGCGGATGCCGCGCATCGCCGGGGAGACCGCAGGCGTCGCGGTCTATCGCGACCAGCTTGCCGAGATCGAACAGGACCGCGCGCGCGGCGTGCTGAATGCCGCGGAAGCGGACGCGGCGAAAATCGAAGTTTCGCGGCGGCTCCTGGGCGCGGCCGCGCAGGAAACACCGAAAGCGGATGTAAGCCTCTCGCGCCGCCGGCTCGCTGCCATCGTGGCGCTCATCGGCATTCCGCTGCTTTCCCTGTCGCTCTATCTCAGGCTGGGCGCACCGGAATTTCCGGATGCGCCACTGGCTCCGCGGCTCGCGAAGCCGATCGAACAGCAGGACATCGGCATCCTGATCGGCCGCATCGAAGAGCGGCTGGAACGCTTTCCCGAGCAGGGGCAAGGCTGGGAACTGATCGCCCCGATTTATCTGCGTGTCGGGCGCACGGGCGACGCGATTGCAGCACAGGAACGCGCGATCCAGCTTCTCGGCAGCACGGTCGCGCGCGAAATCACGCTCGGCGAATACATCCGTACGGCGCATGGCAAGATCACGCCGGAGGCCAAGGCCGCATTCGAACGCGCGCTCGCCTTGAACGACAAATCTTCGCCTGCGCTTTTTTATTTAGGACTTGAGGCGGAGCAAGGTGGCAATCTCGCGGATGCGCGCAAATACTGGTCCCGCATCGTCGAACAGGCGGGCGAGAACGACCAGTGGC
>CAUJKG010000343.1 GCA_963205465.1 Pseudomonadota bacterium
CTCGAACAGCGGTTGAACGAACTGCGGGCGCTGGAAAATCCGGCAAAGCCCGAGACGCCGGACGAAAGCCCAAAGATGAAGAACCTCGTCGTCATGTACGAGAACATGAAGCCGAAGGAAGCCGCGCGTATTTTCGAGAAGCTCGAAGTCACCGTTCTGGTCGGCATTGCCAAGGCGATGAAGCCGGCGAAGCTCTCCGAAGTGCTTGCGGTCATGAACCCGGATGCCGCGCAGCGCCTTACGGTGGAGCTTGCGCGTGGCACCACGCCCGACAAGACCGTGCCGGCGTCCGACCTGCCGCGGGTCAACCTGCCGCCTGCGCCCGCCAAGCAGACGCAGAACCAGCAGAAGCAGCCGCCCGCGGTCCGGTAAGATTCCGTTTACGAATTCGCGCCGCTAATCACACATTAACGCTGATTGCCTAGGGTCTCCGAGATACTCGCAGTCTCGCAGGCCCAATTATTATGTATGCGTTCCTTGGTAGAAACGGCCGTGCGCTCCTGGTGACGCTCGGCGCGCTGGTCTGGGCCGCGCTGCCGTTTGCAGTCTTCGCGCAAACCCGCACGGAAATTCCCGCCGTCGAGTTGTCTGCGACCATGGAAAGCGGCTTCGCGCGTCTCGTCTTCACTTTTCCCGAAGAGATCAAGACCGACGTCCAGCTTTCGGACAGCAATGTGCTGGTGATCCGTTTCGCCAAACCGATGCGGGTCGCGGTTGACCGCGTGCAGGCGCAGTTCAAGGATTTCGTGCAGGCCGCTCGCGCCGACCCCGACGGCACCGCGGTGCGGATCGCGTTCCTGCACAAGCTCACCGTCAACACCATGGAAGCCGGCGAGAAGCTCTTCGTCGATCTGTTGCCGCAGGACTGGACCGGCCTGCCGCCGGGATTGCCGCAGGAAGTGGTGGACGAACTCGCGCGCCGCGCCCGCGACGCCGAACAGCGGATCAAGGCCGCGCAGCAGAAGGCCAAGGTCTGGCAGCCGATCCGGCTGCGCCTTGCCGATGCGCCGACTTTCTCGCGTTTCGCGTTTTCGATGAGCGAGCCGGTGAAGGTTCGCGCCGAACAGGACGGCCAGGAGCTCAAGATCGTCTTTGAAGCGCCGGTCAAGATCGATCTCGGGGACGCGCTTGGCGCGCTGCCGAAAAGCGTGGTCTCGCTCGATACGGATTATGCGGAAGGGATTGCGATTGCGCGCCTGGTGCTCGCGCCGCAAGCAAAGGTAAGGCATTTCCGCGAGCAGAGCGCCTTCATCGTCGATGTAACGCCGCCGCCGGTTGCCAAGCCCAACGAAGTGCAAGGCGAAGTGCCGCCTCCGGCGCGTCAGGCGGAAACGCCTCCGCAAGCGCCGCAAGCACCCGCCAAGCAAGAGCAGCCCGCAAAAGCCCAAGCTTCCGCCGAGGCACAGACGCCCAAGGCGGTGACACCCGAAGTTCCCGCGCAAGCGAAGAAGCAGGAAGTGCAGGCGCCCGTCACCAACGACGTGCGCGCCACGGTTACGCAAGTCCAGAACGGCGTCCGCCTGTATTTCCCATTCCAGGAGCCGGTCGCATCCGCGGTGTTCCGCCGGGGCGATCGCGTGTGGATCGCCTTCGACACCAAGCGCGAAATCGACGTCAGCGAACTCGCCGCCGACGTCACGCGCAGCTTCTCCGATGTCACGATCATCAAGACGAACGAAGGGCAGTTGTTGCGCCTGCGGCTCAAAGGCGGCTGGCTTACGAGCGCGGAATCCGACGGCAAGAACTGGACGATTCATTTCGGCGATGCGGTTACCGCTTCCACGCGCCC
The DNA here is from genome assembly GCA_963205465.1 of Pseudomonadota bacterium. Classification (GTDB taxonomy): domain Bacteria; phylum Pseudomonadota; class Alphaproteobacteria; order Rhizobiales; family Xanthobacteraceae. The sequence continues at coordinate 1,790 of CAUJKG010000343.1, forward strand.
GCTCAGCGTGCAACGCACGTCGGAAGAGACCGGCGCAGCACTCGCCGTCCCGGTCGAGGAGGCCGCGAAGGGGAAGGTGCATCGTGTCGCGGATCCGGATATCGGCGATGAACTCTTTGTCGTGACCGCGTTGAACCCGGTGCGGGGCATTCTCCGCGCTCAGGATTTCGTCGAATTCCGCCTGCTGCCTTCCGCGCACGGCGTCGCCGTTCTGCCGCTTGCGGACGATCTGAAGATCGAATTGCGTTCGGACTACGTCATCATCGGCCGTCCCAAGGGGCTCTCGCTTTCCACCGCGCCCGATACCCAGCGCGCTCCGGCCCAGCGGCTGACTTCGTCACCGCTCGATGCCGCACTGTGGGAGGCCGAGCGCAACCGGCGCTATCATGAACGCGAGGTGCTGCTTGCCGCTGCCGCGCTCAATACGGATCCGACGAAGAAGCTCGACTCCCGCCTTACGCTGGCAACTTTCTATCTCGCGCATGGGCTTGCGGCCGAAGCGAAAGGTGCGCTCGATGCGCTGGTGCGCGAAGATAACAAGTTTCCGGTCAATGCCCGCTTCTTCCTGCTGCGTGGATTGAGCGAGTTGATGATCGGCCGTCCGGCCAAGGCGCTCGATAACTTCGCCAATCTCGAACTTGCCGACTCGCAGGATGCAGCCTTGCTGCGCGCCGTTGCTTATGCCGATATCGGCGCCTGGAGCGAAGCGCGCGATCAGTTTCGCGCCGGCAATATCGGGCTGAAGCTCCTGCCGCTCGATCTGCAACGGCGCATTCTGTTCGCGGCCCTGCGGGCGGCGGTCGAAGTGCGCGATTTTACCGAGGCAAACCGTCTCTTCATCGAACTTGACGCGGCCGAAGTGCCCGCGGAAATGGCCGCGGAATATGCGGTTCTGGCCGGTCATCTTGCCCAAGGTCTTGGTCGCGCAGACCGTGCGGAATCATTTTTCGAGACGGCGGCGAAATCCGAGAACAGGCCTGCGGCAGCCGAGGCGCGCTACAAGCTCGTCGAGTTGAAATACGCGCGCGGCGAACTCAGCCGGACCAAGGCAATCGAAAGTCTGGAATCACTGGCGTTCCTGTGGCGTGGCGACCGGACCGAACTGGAGTCGAGCCGGATGCTGGCGCGCTTCTATGTCGAAGAAGCGCGCTACCGCGATGCGTTTCGCCTGCTCGATGCGGCGCTCTTGTCGCAAGCCAATGCTTCGGTTACCCGCACGCTGCAGAACGAGATGTCGCAGGTCTTCGAAGATCTCTTTCTTTCGGGCAAGGCCGATGCGCTGCCGGCGATCGATGCGCTTGCGCTTTACTATGACTTCTCCAAGCTTACGCCGGTCGGGCGCCGCGGCGACGAATTGATCCGGCGTTTGGCGGATCGTCTGGTCGCGGTTGATCTTCTGGATCAGGCTACCGAACTCTTGCAGTATCAGGTGGAATATCGCCTCACCGGTGCTGCGCGTGCGCAAGTCGCGGCGAGACTTGCGATCATTCACCTCATGAACCGCAAGCCGCAGCGCGCGGTCGCCATTCTTGCCGGAACGCGGATGGCGGATCTTCCGAAGGAACTGCGCGAACAGCGCATGCTGCTCGAGTCCCGCGCGCTGATGAGCGCCAACCGCATCGATCAGGCGCTCGATCTGATCGCTTCGCTCGATACGCCGGAAGCGCAGCGGCAACGTGCGGATACGCTGTTTCATGCGCGGCGCTGGCGCGCGGCCGGCGAGGCGATCGAAGCCATGCTGGGCGAACGCTGGAAGGAAGAAGAGGCGCTCAGCGAGATCGAGCGGCATGACGTGCTGCGCGCAGGTCTCGCTTTCGCACTTGCGGACGAAAAACTCGGGCTCGCGCGTCTGAAGGAAAAGTTTGCGGGCAAGCTCACCAGCGCGGCCGAGAAGGAAGCCTTCGATCAGATCACGCTCAATCCGAGTCCGCGCGCGATCGGCGCGGCTTCGAAAATTCTGGCCAACCTGGATTCGCTCGGTACGTTCCTGAAGATTTACCACGCGCGCTATCCCAGCACGCCGCCTGCGCCCGCGCGCGCGGATCAGTTGAGCGCGCGCTGATTTTTTCTTCGCGGCATCAATAAGGGCGTTGCTACGTCCCGAAGCTCTGCACCAGCGAACCGGCGACCAGGCTCCAGCCGTCGACCAGCACGAAGAAGATCAGCTTGAACGGCAGCGATACGATCACCGGCGGCAGCATCATCATGCCCATGGACATGAGCACTGAGGCGATCACGAGGTCGATCACGAGAAACGGCACGAACAAGAGAAAGCCGATCTCGAAGGCCCGGCGCAGTTCGGAAATCATGAAGGCGGGAACGAGAATGCGGAGCGGGGTTGCCTCGGCGGTTTCCGGCTTTTGTTCGCGCGACAGATCGATGAAGAGCGCGAGATCCTTTTCACGCACGTTCTTCAGCATGAAGGCGCGAAACGGTTCGGCGCCCTTTTCAAATGCCTGTTGCGGCTGCATCTCGCCGGCAATCACCGGCTTCACCGCGGTGTCGTAAGCGGTCTGGAACGCGGGCCCCATGACGAAAGCGGTCAGGAACAGCGCGAGGCTGACCACGACCGCATTCGGCGGCGCAGTCTGCAGGCCAATCGCCGTGCGCAAGAGCGAGAGCACGACGACGATGCGGGTAAAGCTCGTCACCATGACGAGGATCGCAGGAGCCAGCGAAAGGATCGTGATCAGCGCGACGAGTTGAACGACGCGCTCGGTTACCCCGGTGCCATTGCCGAAATTTACGCTGATGTCCTGCGCGCTTGCATTGCCGAGGCTGGCAAGCAGGAGCGCGAAGGACAGGATTGCTGCGGCATGGCTGCGCTTCATGGTTACTTTTTCTTGTCTTGCCCGAGCAGGCTCGCCATTTCGGCTTCGAGGCTGTCGAAGGGGTTCGGGGCTTCCTGCGGGGCCATCGGCCGGGTTTGCGGCATGGGTGCAGGCGCGGGGCGCGGCTCGGGTGCTTTTGGCGCGGGCGTTGCGGGTTTGCGCAAGGCTGCTTCCAGACGCTGCGCCATTTCGTTGAAGCGGGCCTCGTCATCCGCTGCCGCAGCCGGCGCCGGTGTTGGCGTCGGTGCGGGAGCAGGAGCTGGTTGCGAAACGGCAGCCGAAGGATGGGCAACCGGGCGTGGCGGCAGCGGAGGCGGCGGAGAAAAGGCCGCCGGTTCGTTACGTGGCTCGGGGCGCAGCGGTTGCGTCATCGCGGCAGGTTCCAGCCGCGGCTCCGGTCGTGCCGGTGGCGGCGGAGGAGGCGTAAAGGCAGCCGGCTCCGGACGTGGCTCTTGTCGGGGTTCTTGGCGCGGCGGCGGAGGCGGGGTGAATGCCGGTTCCGGCCGCAGCTCTACGCGCGGTTCCGGACGCGGTTCGATTCGCGGCGGAAGCGGAGGCGGCGGCGTGAAGGCCGCAGGCTCAGGCCGTGGCTCCACCCGCGGTTCTTGACGCTGCTCTTGACGCTGCTCTTGACGCGGCTCTTGGCGCGGTTCTGCGCGCGGTTCGATACGGGGAGGAAGCGGAGGCGGCGGCGTGAAAGCCGCGGGCTCGACGCGAGGGGTCGGGCGCGGTTCGGGCGGAGTCGGTGCCGGTTCTTGGAACTCCACCCGCGGTTGCGGCGCAGACTGACGCTCGCGCGGGCGTGGAGCTTCGGGAGCAACCTGCGGCATGGGACGCGGTTCGCGCGGGCGCGGGGCGGGTGCCGGTTCCGGCGCGCGCATCTGCGGCGCTTCTTCGAACATCTGCTCCGGCACGAGCGACGATTCCAGTGCATCGGTGTCGACAATCGGCGCAGTGCGCGGACGGCGATCCAGATTGGCGGCCTGCGGCGCGCCGGTCCGGTTGATATTGGTTTCGACCACGACGTCGGTCGGGCCGCCGATCAGGAGCAAATGCTCGGAATTGTCGCGGCGGATCAGGACGAGGCGGCGCTTGGCGTCGACCACTGCCGAATCGAGTACCGAAAGCCGGGGCTGCCGGTTCCGGCCGCCGCCCGAAGAGGGCATCCGGCTGCCGCCGAAGCGCTTCAGAATGAGCGCAGTAATGCCGATCAGGGCTAGGACAAGAATAAAGGCAATAACGAACTTCGCCGTCGTGCCGAGCTGTGCGCCAAATAAAGAATCCAACATGTGCAAGCCCCTTCCTTAATGGGCCGGGCAAAAAATGCCGCCCCTATGCCTAATAAATCGTTAACGCCGTCTCACCAGAGCCGGGAAATCAAGGCATTCCGAGGGCCTCCGGCGCGGGTCCGGGACCTACGCTGCGCATCTTAACCCGGCGTTAACCATAAGCCCGGCAACACTTGCCTATCGGCCCAGCCCGGGCCGGCCGGAATCGCGCCCATGGCAGTCACCGAACTTCCGCTGTTTTCGATGCTGAAGACCCGCATGCGCTGGCTCGAGACGCGCCAGCGGCTGCTTGCGGAAAACGTCGCGAATGCCGAGACCCCCGGCTATCGCGGTCGGGATCTGAAACCCACGGACTTCACGCGCCAGCTTCAGGCCGCCACCTCCGTGCAGATGGTCTCGACCAACAGCGGCCATCTCGCAGGCGCGACGCAGAGCGATCCAAGCTTCCAGAGCGACCGCAGTCAGCCATTCGAGGTGACGCCGCGCGGCAACTCGGTCTCGCTCGAAGAAGAGATGATGCGGGTCGCGCAGAACCAGATCGATCATCAAACAGCCGCGACGCTCTACTCGCGCTCGCTCGGTCTCATCAAGGCGGCCATCGGTAAGAAGTGAGGTCACGTCATGGATTTCATGCGTTCCATATTCATAGCCGCAACCGGTTTGCGGGCGCAGTCCGGGCGGATGCGGGTGATCGCCGAGAATATCGCGAATGCCAATTCCACAGGGCAGACGCCGAATGCCGATCCGTACCGGAGGCGCGTGCCGAGCTTTTCGACGAGTTTCGACCGCGAATTGCAGGCCACCGTCGTCAAAATGGGCAACGTGCGCGCCGACCAGTCCGATTTTACCGTCCGCAACGAGCCGGGGCATCCGGCTGCGGACGCGGCAGGCAATGTGAAATACCCGAACGTCAATCCGCTGATCGAAACCGTGGATATGCGTGAAGCGCAACGCTCCTACGAAGCCAATCTGAACGTGATCTCCGCCACGCGCCGGATGATCGCGCGCACCATCGAAATCCTCCGTACCTGATTTGAGGTCTGACACATGACCACGCCATCGGTTGCCGCTAATGCCTATGCTGCGCTCCAGCGCGCGGCGAACGGGGTCACGCCATCCAAGACGAAAGGCGACAGCGGCTTCGGCCAGATGTTGCAGAACGTCATCGGCGATATGGCCAACAAGGGCCACCAGATGGACGCCAAGGCGCTCGCCGCCGCGAACGGCAAGGGCGACCTCGTGGACGTGGTGACCGCGGTCGCCGAAACCGAAGTTGCGGTCGAGACGCTGGTCTCCGTGCGCGATCGCATGATCCAGGCATACGAAGAAATCATGAGGATGCCGATCTGATGAACGGTGCAGAAGTACTCGACGTCGCACGCGACGGCATCTGGACGCTGCTTTGGGTCGCAGGCCCCTTGATGGTGGTGGCGCTCGTCGTCGGTGTCGCGATCTCGCTGATCCAGGCGCTCACGCAGATTCAGGAAATGACACTGGTGTTCGTGCCGAAGATCGTCGCGATTTTCGTCGCCTTGATCGTGGCGCTCCCGTTCATGGGCGATCTTCTGCAGGGCTATATGGGCCGCATCGCGAGCCGCATCATCGCCGGGTAAGGCCGAGGGCAGGGCGTCCGTGACCGTCAATATCTCCTTTCTTCCGGCGCTTGCGGTCACCTTCGTGCTGATGTTCGCGCGGCTCGGCACCATGACGATGTTGATGCCGGGCATGGGCGAGCGCGGCATCCCCATGCGTATCCGGCTCGTGATCGCCTTGATGCTGACGCTCGTGATGTTGCCGATCTATCGCAGCAACTATCCGACCGTCCCGATGGCGAGCTTCGGTCCCATCGTTGCGCTACTCGTGCAGGAAGCGATCGTCGG
>CAUJKG010000344.1 GCA_963205465.1 Pseudomonadota bacterium
CCGCCAATGCGCGCCGCGCCGCCTCAACGGTCAGTCCGGCGAGCGGGGCGCTGGCGCTCACGATGCGCCGCCCTGTTCCGCGAGCAGCTTGGCCTGATGCTCGGTGGTCAAGGCATCGACCAACTCGCCGAGTGCGTCGCCTGCGATGACCTGCGGCAGTTTGTAGAGCGTCAGATTGATGCGGTGGTCGGTGACGCGGCCTTGCGGAAAGTTGTAGGTGCGGATGCGCTCGGAGCGGTCGCCGGAGCCGACCTGGCCTTTGCGCTCGGCGGAGCGCTCGGAATCGATGCGTTGCCGTTCCGCATCATAGATGCGCGAGCGCAGGATGTTCATCGCGCTGGCGCGGTTCTTATGTTGCGAACGGCTGTCCTGCATCATCACCACAATGCCCGGCGGAATATGGGTGATGCGAATTGCGGACTCGGTTTTGTTGACGTGCTGTCCGCCCGCGCCTTGCGCTCGCATGGTTTCGATCCGTAGATCGACGTCCTTGATCGCGACATCGACCTCTTCGGCTTCGGGCAGCACGGCCACAGTTGCCGCCGACGTATGAATGCGGCCCTGGGTTTCGGTGTCGGGCACGCGCTGGACGCGATGCACGCCAGACTCGAACTTCAGTTTGGCAAAAGCGCCGCGGCCCTGCACTTCGGCGACGATTTCCTTGTAGCCGCCCATGGTGCCCTCGGACGCCGAGATCAGGTCAACCTTCCAGCCCTGAAGCGCCGCAAAGCGCTCATACATGCGGAACAGGTCGCCTGCGAACAGTGACGCCTCGTCGCCGCCGGTGCCGGCGCGGATTTCGAGCACCACGTTGCGCTCGTCCATCGCGTCTTTGGGCAAGAGCGCAATACGGATATCCTGCGCCAGTTCATCGCGGCGCGCTTCAAGCTCGGGCCGTTCGCTTTCCGCCATCGACCGCATCTCGGAATCGGTCGCGGCGTCCGCAATCAATGCATCGATGCCGTCGATTTCGTCCACCGCGGAGCGATAGGCCTTCACGGCATCGACCACGGGCGTCAGTTCGCTCAATTCGCGGGTGATGCGGACATAGGTTTCCGAATTCACCTGGCCGAGCAGTTCGGCTTCCAATGCCGCATGACGCGCCAGCAAGGTATCGAGTTTGGATTCGGGCAGTGCGGTCATAAGTTTTTTTCGGCAGGAATGGATTCAAAAGCGGGCGTCAGTTCGATTCTGAGCGTAGCTACAACGAAAGCCCTTCAGCTTCGGCAAATTCCATCAGCTTGCTGCGGATCGACACGCTGCCTGCCGGAGCATCCAGCAAAGGCGTGATCATCGCTTCGGCTTTCCTGGCGTCGAGATCGAGGATCAGCGCTTTCACCGGACCATGTGCGGTGGCCGACAGCGACAGCGAGCGATAACCGAGTGCAATCAGCGCCAGCGCGCCGAGCGGTTGCGAGGCCATCTCTCCGCAAAGCGACACGGATTTGCCTGCCGCGTTAGCTTTCCTGGCGATGTCGCGCAGCGCGCGCAGGATCGGCGCCGAGAGCGTATCGAACCGGTCGGTGACCCGCGAATTGCCGCGGTCAACGGCGAACAAGAACTGGAACAAGTCGTTCGAGCCGACCGAGACGAAGTCGACCCGCTTGAGCAATTCGTCCATCTGATAGAGCAGCGCCGGAACTTCGACCATGGTGCCGACATCGACGCGCTCGGGCAAGGTATGCCCGTGCTGACGCAGATAGGTCAGTTCGCGCTCGATCACGAGCTTGGCCTGATCGAATTCATCGACCTGCGAGATCATCGGAAACATGACGCGCAGGTATCGTCCCGAAGCAGCACGCAGCAGCGCGCGAATCTGCCCGCGCAGCAGGCCGGGCCGGTCGAGACCGAGCCTGATCGCGCGCCAGCCCAGCGCCGGGTTCTCTTCGACGATCGTGTCCATGTACGGCAACGCCTTGTCGCCGCCGATATCGAGGGTGCGGAACGTCACGGGCTTGTCGCCGGCGGCATCGAGCACGGCGCGATAGAGCGCAAGCTGCTCGCTGGTGCGCGGCAGGCTTTGTCCGACCATGAACTGCAGTTCGGTCCGGAACAGGCCGATGCCTGACGAGCCGGTGTCGTCGATATGCGGCAGGTCGATCACGAGGCCAGCATTGATCATCAGGTCGACGGGCTGACCATCTTTGGTCACGCACGGCTTGTCGCGCAGCTCGCGATATTGCTCCTGCCGTCTCGCCCGGAAACGGACGCGCTCGGCATAAGCCGACTGGATTTCATGCGACGGACGAATGTAGATCGAACCTGACGTGCCATCGACAATGACCGCATCGCCGGGATCGGCGATACCTGCGGCGTTCGGCACTTCGCCGACGGCCGGAATGCCGAGCGCGCGTGCGACGATGGAAACATGCGAATTAGCGGTGCCTTCTTCCAGCACAAGTCCGCGTAGGCGTTTGCGATCATAGTCGAGCAAGGCCGCCGGCCCCATCGAGCGCGCAATCAGGATCGCGTTGTCGGGCAATTGCTCGCGTGAGGGGGCGTGATCCTGTCCGACCAGCTGCCGCATCAGGCGATGGCCGAGGTCTTCCAGATCATGCAGCCGGTCGCGCAAATAGGGATCGGTCGAGCGCAACATGCGCGCGCGGGTGTCCGACTGGACACGTTCGACGGCGGCTTCAGCGGTCAGGCCGGTGGCAACCGCCTCATGGAGCTTGTGCTGCCACCCCTGATCGTTGGCGAACATGCGATAGGCTTCGAGCACGTCGCGGTGCTCGACGCCCTCCGCAACATCGCCGCGTTCCAGCATGCGGTCGAGATCGGCACGCAGTTTCAGAATCGCGCTGTCCAGCCGCTTGAGTTCCTTCGGCAGGTCTTCGGCGATGTAGTTGGTGATGACAACGCGCGGCTCGTGGAGAACGACATGACCGAGCGCGATCCCGTCCGAGAGGATCGCACCGGTCTTGTGCAGGGAATGGCGGGCAGCGGGTTCCGCGCCGGGGCGCGCAATCGACGACAGCTCGCCCGAGGCAATCATTTCCGCGACCACCATGGCGGTGGTCTGCAGCGCCTCGACTTCCTCTTCGACGTAAGTGCGGTGGGCACGGTTCTGCACCACCAGCACGCCGAGCGTGTTGCCCGAGCGCAGGATCGGCACGCCGAGGAACGAATGGTAGATTTCTTCGCCGGTTTCCGGGCGATACGAGAACGCGGGATGCGACTGCGCGTTCGAAAGGTTCAGCGGCGTGGCTTCGGATGCCACGAGGCCGACAAGGCCCTCATGGGCGTTCAGCACCGTCTGGTGGACGGCGTCGCGGTTCAGACCTTCGGTGGCGTAGAGTTCAAGGGTGTTGTCGACGCGCAGCACGTAGGTCGAGCAGACCTCCGCCACCATATTGGCGGCGATCAGCACCACGATCTTGTCGAGACGCTCCTGCGCACTGATCTGCTCCGCCATGGTCTCGCGGAGACGTCTCAACAATACGCGCGGACCGCCGAGGGAGCCACGCATCGGGCCCTGCCTTTTTGTGCTCAGGCACCCGCGCGCGCCTGAGACCCGTTAGAGAACGCTAAAAATACGCAAAGGCTATTCTCGACGGCGGAACTAGCCGTCGAGTCCGTATACCGAATGCAAAGTCCGGACCGCAAGCTCGGTATAGGCAGCGTCGATCAAGATCGAAATCTTGATCTCGGACGTGGAAATCACGCGGATATTGATGCCCTTCTCGGAAAGCGCACGGAAGGCGGTCGCAGCGACGCCGGCATGGCTGCGCATACCGACCCCGATGACCGAGACTTTGACGACATCGCCATAGCCTTCCATGGAGGCAAAGCCGATCTTGTCCTTGGCGGCTTCGATGGTCTGCTTGGCCTTGTCGAATTCGGCGACCGGCACGGTGAAGGTGATGTCGGTCTTCTTGCCGTCGGCCGAGACGTTCTGGACGATCATGTCCACATTGATGTGGGCTTCCGCGAGCGGGCCGAAGATCGCCGCGGCCACGCCGGGCTTGTCCGCGACTTCGCGCAGCGCAATCTGCGCCTCGTCCTTCGAGAAGGCGATGCCGGTGACGACCTGATTTTCCACGATCTCCTCCTCGTCGCAGATCAACGTGCCCGGCGGACGACCCATGTTGTCCACCTGCGGCGCGTCGGGCGCATCGAAACTCGAGCGCACGAACAAACGAACTTTTTTCGTCATCGCAAGTTCGACCGAACGAACCTGCAAAACCTTGGCGCCGAGCGACGCCATCTCCAGCATTTCCTCGAAGGCCACGGCCTTGAGACGCCGTGCCTTCGGCACGACGCGGGGGTCGGTCGTGTAAACGCCGTCCACGTCGGTATAGATGTCGCAGCGGTCGGCATGGATCGCAGCGGCGACCGCCACCGCGCTCGTGTCCGATCCGCCGCGGCCGAGGGTCGAGATGCGGCCGGTTTCCTTGTTGATGCCCTGGAAACCGGCAATCACCGCCACTTCCCTGCGCTCCTTGAAGCGCTTGATCAGTTCCTCGCCGTTCAGTTCCTTGATGCGGGCGGCACCATGGGTGCCATCGGTATAGAGCGGCAGTTGCCAGCCCTGCCAGGAGCGCGCCGAAACGCCCATGCCCTGCAGCGCGATCGCAAGCAGGCCGGACGTCACCTGCTCGCCGGAGGCGACCACTGCGTCGTATTCGCGCGCGTCGTGCATCGGAGACGCCTCGCGGCACCAGGCGACCAGCTCATTGGTCTTGCCCGACATCGCCGAAACGACGACCGCGACCTCATGGCCGGCATCGACCTCGCGCTTCACATGACGCGCGACGTTGCGGATGCGTTCGATGTCGGCGACCGAAGTGCCGCCAAATTTCATGACCAGACGGGCCATCGCTTACTCGTAGGTTTCCAACGAAAACGCCGGGGCAAAACCTTCGCTCCGGCGGAAAAAGGCGCGTATAGATACAAGCCGGGGCGACCCCCCGCAACGGCGGAAATAGCCGCATTTTCTGGAATTCTTCTCATGATCGAGGCCCGGCGCAACACGGACGGAAGCACCATCGACCCGGCGGAAGTTTCGCGTTTTGCCGCAATGAGCAAAGAATGGTGGGCGCCGCAGGGAAAGATGCGCCCGCTGCACGCGCTGAATCCGGTGCGGATCGCCTTCATCAAGGATCTCGCCTGCGACCTCTTCGACCGCTCCCCGCGCAAGCTCGACTGCCTTGCCGGGCTTCGCATACTCGATATCGGCTGCGGCGGCGGCATCCTCGCCGAGCCGCTCGCGCGTCTCGGCGCGAGCGTGGTCGGCGTCGATCCGGCCGAGGAAAACATCGAGGTCGCAAAACTGCACGCCGTGGAATCCGGCCTTGCGATCGACTATCGCGCAACGGCCGCCGAGACGCTCGCAGACGCGGGCGAACGCTTCGACATCGTGATCGCTTCGGAAGTCGTCGAGCACGTCGCCGATCTCTCGCTCTTCACCCGGCGCGCAAGCGAGATGGTGAAGCCCGGCGGCTTCATGGCGGTCACCACCATCAACCGCACGATCAAGAGCTTTGCGCTTGCCATCGTCGGCGCGGAATATGTTTTGCGCTGGCTGCCGGTCGGCACGCATACCTGGGACAAGTTCGTGACGCCGGAAGAAATGCGCCGTCATTTCGAGACCTTCGGCCTACGCGAAATCGACCGTGGCGGCATCATCTTCAATCCGATCTCCGGCGAATGGCGGCGCGGCAACGACACCGACGTCAACTACATGATCGCAGCCAGAAAGACCTGAGCCATGATTCTCGAGCTCGTTCTCTTCAAATCTCCGCAGGACAAATCGCGCAGCGAGATTCTCGAGGATGCCAAGCACACGCTCGCGCGCTGGCGCGCGAACCCGGACCTTCTGCGCAAGCATTATCTTCTGAGCGAAGACGGCCTCGAAGGCGGCGGCGTCTATCTCTGGCCTTCGCGGGAGGCGGCGGAAAAAGGTCACGATGCCGCATGGCGCGAAAGCGTGAAGAGCCGAACCGGCGCGGAGCCTGTCATCCGCTATTTCGATCTCCTGATGTTGCTCGACAATGAGAAAGGCAGCGTCACGGAATTCGTCGAAGGCAAGGCAAGACAAGTCGCGTGATCGTGCAGGACTGGCTCTGGGTCGCATTCACGATTGCGGCCGCACTCTCGCAAACCGTGCGCAACGCACTTCAGCGCGGGCTGACGGCAACCGCGGGCACCGCCGGCGCGACCCATGTGCGCTTTCTGTTCGGACTGCCCTTTTCGGTGCTGTTTCTCGCGTTGATCGCGCTTGCGACGAAATCGGCGCTACCCGCGCCGAATCTGAATTTCTTTCTCTGGTGCACGCTCGGCGCGGTCTCGCAGATTTTCGCCACCGCCTTGATGCTGATGGCGATGCAGAACCGCTCCTTCGTGGTGGCCATCGCTTACATCAAGACCGAGCCGGTACTGGTCGCGATCTTCGGCCTCGCCTTTCTCGGCGATGCACTCACCTGGCCGGTGGCCGCTGCCATCATCATCGCAACCGCAGGCGTGATTGCGATGTCGTGGACGCCGGGTGTCGCCGCTGCGAACTCGGCCAAGCCCGCCGCACTCGGCATCGTCGCCGGCGTCTTCTTCGCGCTGGCGGCGGTCGGCTTTCGCGGAGCCGTGCTTTCGCTGCCCGATGCGAGTCAGGTCTTGATGCCGGCCGCTTATACGCTGGTCTGGAGTCTCGCGATCCAGACCGCGCTGCTCTCGCTCTGGCTCGTGCTGTTCGACCGCAAGGTCTTCGCTGCGATCCTGCGCGCCTGGAAGCCATCGCTCGCGGCGGGCTTCGTCGGTGCACTCGCTTCGCAATTCTGGTTCATGGCTTTTGCGCTCGCGACCGCCGCGAGCGTACGCACACTCGCGCTCGTTGAAGTGCTGTTTGCGCAATTCGTTTCGCAAGGACTGTTTTCGCAGAAGACCAGCGCGCGCGAGGCGGCCGGAATCGCCCTGCTCGTCGCGGGCATCGTGCTTCTGCTCTGGACCCACCCGAACTAAGCTGAAGCCCGCTCTTA
>CAUJKG010000345.1 GCA_963205465.1 Pseudomonadota bacterium
CTCCGCCAGACAGGAACCCGCGGCGCGAGGCGGCTGGCTCATGCGCTTTGCGCGTTTCCTGCTGGAGCCGTTCCGGGCGCAGCCTGCGCCCACCGTCCGCTGATCTCTAGAGTCTGATTCAACTGTGTTGAATCAGACTCGTCGCTTATCTGTTTGATTGAGCATGATCTTTTCCGAAAACCGCTTCGCACTTTTCGGGATCATGCTCTAAAAAATTCGATAGCACGCCGTAGCGTCATGCCGCTGGCGCATGGATTTGCGCTGGCGAATCCCGGCCTGGGCCGCTAGATCAACGCCCGCAATGCCGACATTTACCTACAACGACACCACCATTTCCTATCTGGACGAAGGCGCGGGCGACCCCGTGTTGCTCGTGCATGGCTTCGCTTCCAACAAGGAAATGAACTGGATCTTTCCGGGCTGGATCGGTCCGCTGAAAGAAGCGGGCTATCGCGTGATCGCGCTCGACAACCGCGGGCACGGCGCATCGAGCAAATATTACGAGACCGAGCGCTACCACATTCCCGAGATGGCGAAGGACGTGATCGCGCTGCTCGATCATCTCAAGATCGGGAAGGCGGATTTTGTCGGCTACTCGATGGGCGCGCGCATTTCGGCCTATGTCGCTGCGCATTACCCTTCGCGCGTGCGCTCCGCCACGCTCGGGGGTATGGGCATCAATCTCACGCAGGCCGTTTCGAGCGGCGATAGCGTTGCGAAAGCCTTCGAAGCGCCGAGCGCGAAAGACGTCACCGATCCGGTGGGGCAGGCCTTCCGCAAATTCGCCGAACAGACCAAGAGCGATCTGAAGGCGCTTGCCGCGCTTTCCTATTCGCATCAGCGTATCGTGCCGCGCGAGGACGCCGCCAGAATTCGCGTGCCGGTGCTGATCGTGGTCGGCACCAAGGACGATATCGCAGGCTCCGGAGAGGAGCTTGCCGAGTTGATCCCCGGTTCGAAATTTGTCTCGCTGCCGGATCGCGATCACATGCGCACCGTGGGTGATATGAAGTTCAAGCAGGCAGTGATCGATTTCCTACGGGAGCGGCCCTAGTGTGGTGGTTGGGAAAAAACCAACAATATTTCCGCGCCCACTGTAAGCGGATTTCCGAACCACACCACACTAGAATCATAGGTTTGCTAGTGTCCTTCGAATCCGAAGTCCGCTCACGAGCAAGTCCCAGAATGAAGCGGACTTTGGATTCGGGACACTAGATGCTGGAACGCGCGCCGCGCACGGAGACCTTCATCGGCTCCTCGGGAAACGAACTCATCGGAGATTTTTACGGCAAGGGGCCGTGCGCCGTCATGCTGCTGCACGGCGGCGGGCAGACGCGTCATGCCTTCGCCGGCACCGCGCAGGAACTGGCGAAAGCCGGCTGGAGCGCGCTGGTCCTCGATCAGCGCGGGCATGGCGATTCCGAATGGATCGCCGACGGCTCCTACGGTGCACCTGACTTTGCCAATGACGCGCGCGCCGTCGCGGCCCAGTTGACCCGGCACTTCGGCAAGCCGCCGGCGCTGGTCGGGGCTTCGCTCGGCGGCATGGCGGGGATGCTCGCGGAAGGGCTTTCCTTTGACGAGGGCAAAGCGCCGAATTTTGCCGCGCTCATTCTGGTCGATGTGACGCCGCGGTTCGATCTCGACGGGGCGTCGAAGATCCGCGACTTCATGCGCGGAAAAGCATTCGAGGGGTTTGCGACCATCGACGAAGCGGCGGATGCGGTCGCGCAATATCTGCCGCACCGGCCGCGGCCTTCCTCGACCGAGGGCCTGCGCAAGAACCTGCGCCAGCGCGACGGCCGCTGGTATTGGCACTGGGACCCGCGCTTCTTCGACGGGCCTAAGCCGATCGGCGGCGCCAAGCCGCATTACGACGAGGAGCGGGTGGAAGCGGTACGCAACCTGCGGATCCCGGCGCTGCTCGTGCGCGGCGGCTCGTCGGAACTCGTCAAGGAAGAGCATGTGAAGGAGTTTCTCTCGCTCGCGCCGCATGCGAAATTCGTCGATGTTGCGGGCGCGCGGCACATGGTTGCGGGCGACCGCAACGATGTCTTCTCGGCGGCGATTGTCGACTTCCTGGCGGAACTGCCGGAGTAAAGTGCCGCTTTCGATAGCGATAGAATTATCGAGTCTTTTGAATCGCTTAGGCCGTGCTGCTGAGAGCAAGATTCCGCGTGAAGCGGCTCGTCCTCCGAATCCGATTCAGTTGAAGCTAAGATTCAGATTGCGCGAAAAGATGAGTCTTTGCAGGCAAAAGCGTCTTCAAGTTCCGATTCAATCTTGAAGTAGCCGGGGCGCGTGAAGCCGCCGCTATTCGCCCCGGAATTGGGCCTTGCGCTTCTCCAGAAACGCGGCTCGCCCTTCGCGATAATCGGTGCTGTCGAAGCAGCGGTTCGCCGCTTCCTGGACCGCGTCCATGCCGCCGGCGAAGCCGTAGCCCGCCGCGTGATTGATCGCGAGCTTGCCGGCCTTCAGCGACAGCGGCGCGTTCTCAGCGATCGCATGCGCGAGCTTCTCAACTTCCGATTCAAGCGCATCTTCCGCGACCAGCCGGTTGATAAGCCCGAGCTTTTCAGCTTCCGCCGCTTTCACGCGCCGCGCGGTGTAAAGCAGATCCTTGGCATTGGCCGCGCCGATGGCGGCGACGATGTAGCGGATCGCGGAAGGCGGATAAGCGAGGCCGAGG
>CAUJKG010000346.1 GCA_963205465.1 Pseudomonadota bacterium
CTCTTCGAAATGCCTTTGACTTCAAGGAGCGCCAAGGTCAGCCCTCCTTGCCGTTGGTTTCGCGATCGAGACCGAGTTTCTTCTTCAGTGGCGGCCAGACGCCCTCGGGCAGAAACATGACCACGGCGAGAAGGCAGATGCCGTAGAAAACCTGCTTCACGCCCGGAAGATCGATGCCAAGCCGCAGCATAATTTCGCGCAAGCTCTCGGCAAGACCCGTCAGCAGGAATGCGCCGACGATCGGACCGAACAGCGTGCCGACTCCGCCGATGATGGGCCCGAGAATGATCTCAATCGAGCGTGAGATATGGAAAACCTGCTCGGGGAACAGGTTGTTATAGAAGAAAGCGAAGAACACGCCGCCGAGCGAGGTCAGCGCCGCGGACAGCACCACCGCATACATCTTGTAGCGGAAGATGTTGATGCCGAGCGCTTCGGCGGCTTCGGGACTCTCACGGATCGCGAGCCAGTAATAGCCGGCGCGACTGCGCAACAAGAGGTGACAAAGAACGAAGGCCAGCACCGTCATTGCCAGCAGAATGTAATAGAACATCCGCTGGCTGCCGCGGAGATTGAAGAAGTCGTTCTGGGTGTAGTTCGCGACCGGCAGGAAGAAGCCGCCTGAGCCGCCAACCCAGCCGAGGTGATCGAAGCCGATACGCGCGAACTCAGCGAAGGCGATCGTCAGAATGGCGAAATAGACGCCGGAAACGCCGAAGCGGAAGGCAAGAAAGCCGATGATGGCGCCGACCGCACCCGCGATTGCAAGCGCCGGCACGAGCCCGATCCAGGGGCTTATGCCGAACTTCACATACAGCGCGGCCGTCACATAGGCGCCGAGACCAATATAAAGAGCGTGGCCGAGCGAAAGCTGACCCGCGAAGCCCATCATGATGTTCCAGCACTGGCCCGCATAGGCGAAGTACAGGATCGTGACCAGCACCACGAGCACGTAGTCGTTGACGACCATCGGCGCAAAGAAGAGCACCGCGAAGAACAGCGCCAGCAGCACGAGCGCGTAACGCGAGACGCCATCGAGAAGATTGCTCATGCCGTTTTCCGCCCCATGATGCCCTGCGGGCGGAAGAGAAGTACCAGCACCAGAATGGCGAACGAGAACATCGTCTTGGCCGACGGCGTGAAGAAGAAGCCGCCCAGCGCTTCGGTGAGACCAATCAGAATGCCGCCGACAATCGCACCAGTCATCGAGCCGAGACCACCGGTGATCACAATGACGAAGGCAAGCAAGGTGTAAGCGGGGCCGATGGCTGGGGTCACGTCGGTAACGATCATCAGCATGGTGCCGGCAGCGCCCACACAGGCCGCACCGATGCCGAAAGTAAGTGCGTAGAGCTGTTTCACGTTCAGGCCGACGACAAGCGCGCCGTTATAATTGTCAGCGCAGGCGCGGATCGCCTTGCCGGTCAGCGTGAGCCGGAAGAAGGCGAACAGCCCGGCGGCGACCACGATTGCGGCAAGTGCGGCATAGACCTTGCCGGCGTCGATGATGATACCGCCGAGGTCGAAGCTGTCGAAGGAATATGAAGTCGTAATGCCCTGCGAGTCGGGGCCGAAGATCAGCAGGAGGCCGTTGACGATGATCAGCGCGACCGCGACCAGCAGCATGAACTGGCTGTGCTCGGGACGGTTGATGAACGGATTGATGATCGCGCGCTGCATGAGATAGCCGAGCGCGAACAGCACAGCCGAAATCGGGACCAGCATGACCAAGGGATCGAGCCCGAAGGCGGTGAAGCATACGATCACGAGGTACATCGCAATCGTCATCATCTCGCCATGCGCGAAATTGACGACACGCACGACGCCGAAGATCACCGACAGGCCGAGCGCCATCAGGCCGTAAACCAGCCCGGTCAATACGCCGCTGATCGCGATCTTGAGAATGACTTCAGCGCTCACGAACTTCCCCTAGCAGCCACGCTCCGGCCGCTTTCGCGGCCGGAGTAGCTATCAACACGAACCGCCGTTTAGCGATTGTTGTACGGCTTCATCGGGTGTTCGGGCTTGGCGTTCGACGCCGTCTTCGGCGCGATCGTGACGAGCTTGCCGCCGCGATTCTGGATCGCCGAGTTCTTGAGCGCCGAGTTCTGACCCTTTGCATCGAACTGGATGCCGGGTCCGGGCGAGACGTTGTCCTTGATGTTGGTGGCACGAATCGCATCGGCAAGCGCCTTCGGATCGGCCGAGCCAGCGCGCTTGTAGGCGTCGGCCGCGACCAGCAGCGCCTCGAAGGAGTAAACGTGATTGGTGTTCAGGTTCACTCCCGGATGCGCCTTGGCGAGCGCCACTTCGAGCGCCTTCGTGAGCTTCTTGTTGGGATCGTACCAGGGCACGAAGCTCATCGGACCGTCACCGAACTTGCCGAGGGTCTTCAGATACTGGTCTTCGTACCAGCCCGGCCCCATCGACAGAATTGCCTTGGGTGACCAGCGTTGCTTGATGAGTTCGCGCGTGAGAAGGATCGCGTCGTTCAAACGGCTGACCATGACGAGCGCTTCAGCATTGGCGGCTTTAGCCTTCGCGACCTCAACCGAAAGGTCGCGCGCCGTCATGTCATAGGCGATAGTCTCGACGATCTTGTAAGGCGTATCCGGGAACTTCGCCAGCGTAGCGGTGATGCCCTTCTGCATGGCGCTGCCGAAGGTGTCGTTCACATGCATGAAAACCGCGGTCTTCGGTGCATTGCCGGTCGCCTTGAAAATTTCGATCTGGTTCTCGAAGGCGTCGGCGAGAATGCGGCCGGCGGTCGGGAAGTTACGAAACACGAACTTGTAGCCCTGTTCCGTGATCGGTGGAGCCGCCGCAATGTTGATGACGAAAGGAATGCCGCGCTGCTCGGCGACCTGCGCGATCGCGGTCGACTGACCGGAGTCGAACGCACCCATCAAAAGCTGCGCGCCTTCGTTGATCAGACGTTCAGCACGGGCGCGCGCGACTTCAACGTTGGTTTCGGTGTCGGCACTCATGATCTGGAGTGCAGGCAGCTTCAGGTCCTTCAACATGCCCGCGGTGATATCGACACCGCGCTGGCAGTCCTGACCGATGCCGGCCTGCGCGCCGGAGCGCGGCAACAACACGCCGACTTTCAGCGGCGCGCCCTGCGCGGAGATGATGTTGAACGGCGCGGTGCCCGCGACGATACCGGCGGCACCCACGCCTGCGGTAAAGGTACGGCGCGAAATGCGCGTCTTCGAAGCCATGCTATTCCTCCCCTGAACTTCGTTGTTCTTGTGGTCAGTGTGCCCCGTTCGCGAGGCAATTGTCGATCATTATATCACATTACAATCTTGCGGCTCGTCGTCTCGGCCAGCAAATCTTGTTATGAATTATAATACATCGGGAGATTTTGACTGCAATCTTGCAACGCACACATGGAAACGGACGCATGCGGGAATTCTTCATTCTGCGCTTTTTTCGAGCCGCTCCAGAAACATGCTTGCCGCCACCTGCATGCCCCTCCATACTCACAATGAACTGGGATCGAAGAAACGAGACCATCGTTGGGTGAGCCGGAAGGGTCGCCACAACGCCGAACTCGCAGCGATCGCCAGAGAGGGAGGAGATACATGCACAATAAATCACGAATTTCGCGCCGCGATGCCTTGAAACTGGCCGGCGCGGGAGCAGCCGTTGCTGCCTTTCCGTTTGCCCGCCCGGCCATCTCGCAGGGCGCACCGCTCCGTGTCGGGCTGCTCCTGCCCTATAGCGGCACCTTTGCCGCGCTCGGCGTCGCCATCACCAATGCGATGGATCTTTATGTGAAGCAGCAGGGCGGCAAGCTCGCCGGCCGCACCATCGAGTGGATCAAGGTGGACGACGAATCCGCGCCGCCGAAAGCGACCGAACTCACCTCCAAGCTCATACAGGGAGAAAAGGTCGATGTGCTGATCGGCACCGTACACTCCGGCGTCGCGATGGCGATGGCGAAGATCGCGCGCGAAGCGGGCCTGCCGACGCTCATCCCGAATGCCGGCGCAAACGTCCTCACCCGCCAGCAATGCGCGAAGAACATTTTCCGCACCTCCTTCGGCAACAGCCAGCCGGGCGTGGCAGCGGGCGAAGCCATGATCAAGGCCGGCATCAAGACCGCCGTGACCTACACTTGGGGCTATGCTGCAGGCGAAGAGTCGGTCGATGGCTTCAAGCAGAGCTTCCTCAAGGGCGGCGGCAAGATCATCAAGGAACTGCGCCTGCCTTTCCCCAACGTCGAATTCCAGGCCGGGCTTGCCGAGATCGCCTCGCTCAAGCCGCAGGCGGTCTATTCGTTCTATGCAGGCGGCGGCGCGCTCAAGTTCATGCAGGACTTCGCCGCGGCTGGCCTGAAGAATTCGATCCAGCTCTGGGGTCCGGGCTTCCTTACCGACGGCGTGGAAAGCAAGGTCGGCGAAGCCGGCAACGGCGTGAAGACGGCGGCCCATTATGTCGAATCGCTCGACAATGCCGAGAACAAGAAGTTCCGTGCCGACTACAATGCGGCCTTCAAGGTGTTCCCGGACGTCTATGCCGTGCAGGGCTGGGACACGACGCATCTGCTCGATATCGGCCTGAAGGCCGCGGGCGGCGACGTATCGAAGCAGGACGTGCTCTTCAAGGCGATGCGCGAAGCAAAATTCAATTCGCCGCGCGGGCCTTTCCGCCTCTCCGCCTCGCAGAACCCGATTCACAACTTCTATCTGCGCGAACTGCAGAACGGCGAGAACAAGTTTCTCGGGATTGCCGCGACCGACGTCTCCGATCCGACCACGGGTTGCAACCTCGCGTAAGTTTTCGCCGGTAAATTATGCAAACGGGGGTTTGTCGCCCCCGTTTGCCACTTCTAGAAGTGCGTGACGTTCGACGGAGGCAATGACCTTCCGCGTTATGCGCTGATGGCGCCGGGGGACGCCGCCAATGGATCTCGCTCTCATTCAATTGCTGAACGGCGTGCAATACGGATTGCTGATCTTTCTTGCAGCGTCCGGCCTCACGCTCGTCTTCGGCATCATGGGCGTGATCAATCTGTCGCATGGCTCCTTCTATATGCTCGGCGCTTATTGCGCGCTGACGCTCACCCAGTTCACCGGCGATATTTTTCTCTCGCTTCTGCTCGGCGTGCCGCTGGCCTTCGTGTTCGGCGTCATCATCGAATGGCTCTTCATCCGCCGCCTTTATGATCGCGATCACCTGCAGCAGGTGCTCCTGACCTTCGCGCTGATCCTGATCTTCAACGAAGCACAAAAACTCTTGTGGGGCAGCCATCCGCATAGCGTGCCGGTGCCCGGCTATTTGCAGGGCGGCTTCAAGATTTCCGAACTCCTCACCTATCCCTATTATCGCGTGGCAGTCGCCGCGTTCTGCGTAGCGCTCGCGCTCGGCATGATGTTCGTGATTCAGAAGACCCGCATCGGCCGCGTGATCCGCGCTGGAGAATCCAATCGCGAAATGGTCGAGGCACTCGGCATCGACTCGCGGCTTCTGTTCCGTTTCGTATTTGCAGCGGGCGTGGCGCTGGCGGCCACGGCCGGTATCGTCGCGGCTCCGCTCGAAAGCGTTTATCCGGGGATCGGCGAGCCGATCCTGATCATTTCTTTCGTCGTGGTGGTGATCGGCGGCATCGGCTCGATCAAGGGCGCGTTCCTCGGCGCCATCCTGATCGGCGTCGCCGATGCGCTGGGCAAGGTCTACTTTCCGGCGTTCTCCTCCAGTGTCGTCTATGCGCTGATGGCCGCCGTGTTGATCGCGCGGCCCGGCGGCCTCTTCGGACGGGCAGCCTGACAATGCTTGCGCTTCCACGTCCACTTGTTCTCGTGGTGCTCGCGGCCCTTCTCGGCTTTGCGATTGCGCTTCCTTTCTTCGGCGGCCCGTTCGCTCTGAAGCTTGCGACCCGCATCATGATCGCCGGCATCTTCGTGATCAGCCTCGATCTTCTGATCGGTGTCACCGGCATGGTGAGCTTTGGCCATGCGCTTTATTTCGGGCTTGGCGCTTACTCGCTCTATTTCATTTCCCCAGACAGCGCGGCGGCGAATGCCTTCGTCGCGCTTCCCTTCGGGATCGCGCTTGCGGCCGTGGTCGCGCTCGCGGTCGGCTCCGTCGCCGTGCTGACCAAGGGGTTTTACTTCATCATGGTCACGCTGGCGTTCGGCCAGATGGGATTTTCGCTGTTCTTCGATACCAAGATCGCAGGCGGCACCGACGGCGCTTACATCAACGTGCGTCCGATTTTCTCGATCGGTTCGCAGCAGCTTCTGAACTTCTCGAACCGCACGGCATTCTTCTATTTCTGCCTCGCCGCGCTGGTGCTGTCCTACGTCCTTCTTTTATGGCTCGTGCGCACGCCGTTCGGCCGCGTGTTGCAAGGCATTCATCACAATGAAGCGCGCATGAGTGCGCTCGGCTTCAACACCTATGCCTATAAACTCGCGAGCTATGTCATCGCCGCGGCGATGGCCGGATTTGCCGGCGTGCTGTTCGCTGCGATTGACGGCTATGTCGCGCCGGAACTGCTCGGCTGGCGCGAGTCCGGCCTTGCCATCATGATGGTGGTGCTGGGTGGTGCCGGTACGCTCTATGGTCCGGTGCTCGGCGCCATCCTTTATTCGATGGTCGAAGAAACGCTGAAAAGCTCGACGGAGCTTTCGGCCTTTTTCTCTCTCTTCGCGAATACCGCCACCGCGAAATGGCTCGGCGGTATCGTCGCGAATAGCTGGTCGATGGCGCTGGGCTTCTTTCTGATCGCCACCGTGCTCGCCGCACCGAAAGGCGTCGCCGGTTTTATCGAGAAGTTTGCCGGCGAGGCGAAACGCGCGAGGCCCAAAGAAATCGCGCCATCTTCCGGAGAACGGAAGCGCGCAAGCGCGATGCGGCTCGAGGTCGAGAATTTGAAGCGCGCTTTCGGCGGCCTGGTCGCAGTGAACGGTGTTTCGGTGCAATTCCCGCCGAATCAGGTGCACGGCATCATCGGACCCAACGGCGCGGGTAAAACGACCTTCATCAATGTGCTCTCCGGCGCGCTGAAGCCAACCGAAGGAAGCGTGCGCCTGGAGAACCAGGAGATCGGCGGTCAGCGGCCACATACCATCGCGCGCAAAGGATTGGGCCGCTCCTACCAGCGCACGAATGTCATTCTTCCCTTCACAGCGCGGGAGAACTGTCTGCTCGCGGCGCAGGCTCAATTCCCCAGCCCATTTCGTTTCAGCAACCAATGGCGCCGCAAGGACGAGGACGAGACGATCGAGAAAGCACTGCGTGCGGCCGGCATCACGCCCGAGCGCGCCGACATCAAAGCTGCGAACCTGAGTCTCGGCGAGCAACGCCAGCTCGTAATCGCCATGCTGATCGCATCGGGCGCAAAACTCCTGCTGCTCGACGAGCCGCTTGCCGGCATGGGACCGGAAGAAACCGGGCGCGTCACCGCGCTGCTGCGCGAGCTTTCCGCTGATCACACCATTGTGCTGATCGAGCACGACATGGATGCGATCTTCGCCGCCGCCGATACGCTGACCGTGCTGGTCGAGGGCAAGCTGCTCGCGCACGGCACGCCGGAAGAAATCCGCTCGAGTGCGGCGGTACGCGAAGCCTATCTTGGCGAATGGGGTCAGGAGGCGAAGCAATGAACGCGCCCGCGATCCTGGCGGAAAACATCAACACCCATTACGGACGCAGCCACATCCTGCGCGGCGTTTCTTTCCGTGTCGCTCCCGGCGAGACGGTGAGCCTGCTCGGCCGGAACGGAATGGGCAAGACCACGCTGCTTCGCACGCTTGCGGGCTTGGTGCGCCCCTCCTCGGGAAGCGTGCGGCTAAATGGCAATGACGTCACCGGCGAACGCGCTTCCGCGCGATCGCGCGCCGGGCTTGCCATCGTGCCGGAAGGCCGCGGCATTTTTCCGAACCTCACGGTTGCCGAGAACCTCACTTTCGCTTCGCGCGCCAATCGCAAGGGCGAGCGGCCATGGCCACTCGATCGCGTCTATACGTTGTTTCCCCGCCTCGCCGAACGGCGGCATCACTGGGGCAACGAACTCTCCGGCGGCGAACAGCAGATGCTTTCCATCGGCCGCGCACTGATGACAAGCCCGTCGATCATCCTGCTCGACGAAGCGACCGAGGGGCTCGCGCCAAAACTGCGTGACGAAATCTGGTCGACGGTCAAGCAGATCACCCAATCCGGCATTGCGGCAATCATCGTCGACAAGAACCTGAACGATCTCCTGGCACTTGCCGACCGCAACACGATCATGGCCAAAGGCGAGATCGTGTTCGACGGCCCCTCGGCGGCACTGCGCGCGGACGAAGCGCTGATCCATCGCCATCTCGGCGTCTAATTCTCCGCGCTACGAAAACTTATGTTCGAAGAGTATATCGCACGGTGGCAGCTGGTTCCCGACGGCGCACCCATCGTCACGCATTCGAGCCGGCTTCTTCCCGTGATCTATGGCGGGGAGAAAGCCATGCTGAAGATCGCGATCGAGGCAGAAGAGCAATTCGGCGGCGCGCTGATGGAATGGTGGGACGGCGACGGCGCGGCGCGCGTATTTGCGTACGAAAAGCCGGCTTTGCTGCTTGAACGCGCGCAGGGCGAGCGATCCTTGCACACCATGGCGAAAACCGGCTCCGACGACGAAGCGACGCGCATTCTCTGCGAGACTGCGGCGCGGCTGCATGCAAAACGTGACAAGCCATTGCCGGAGCTTATTCCGCTCCGGCAATGGTTCCTTGAACTGGGAGAGAGCGCAGAGAAATATGGCAGCGTAATCTTGAAAGCGTCGACCGTGGCAGAACAGTTGCTCTCGGATCCGTGTGACGTCACGGCACTTCATGGTGACCTGCATCACGACAACGTTTTGGATTTTGGCGCGAGAGGCTGGCTTGCGATCGACCCCAAACGGCTTGTTGGAGAGCGCGGGTTCGACTTCGCCAATATCTTCTGCAATCCGGATTTCGAAGTTGCCGCAGCACCCGGCAGACTCGCGCGGCAGGCAAAGATCGTCGCCGACACTGCGAAGCTCGAACACCGCCGTTTGCTGCAATGGATCCTGGCTTATGCCGGATTGTCCGCGGTCTGGATCATGAATTCCGGCGAGAC